>JADGDA010000148.1 GCA_015228695.1 Alphaproteobacteria bacterium | reverse complement strand
GGAGGAAACGACGCAAAAAATCCAGGTTCTCCTGGCCCCACAGCGAAATCTCCACGAAATCGTCCGCGCCAGCCACAACGCCGCACAACGCCAGCAACATCACCTCGTCGAGCGGGTAGAACACCTTCCCAGCCTGCCGCGGATCGTTCAGGCCAGAAAAATGGTCAAGAAATGCAATACGTTGTACCGTCTCTGCCATGGCCGCCCCCTATCTTGTGCAGCCACATACGAATCACAATTTGCCCGCCAGAGGAATCCCTCGCCACATTAGAACCGTTCGAGCGATCGCCGTGGGTATGGCGCGAAACCCTGGTGTCTGATATCGCGTGGGATGCTATCCCCGGCGCATCTCGCCGTACGGGCCGCGCAATCGCACAGCATTGCGGATGGCCTGGCGCATTTGCAGAACATCGCATTTGGGCTGACATCACGTTGGGCTGTCTCGCGGATATGGGGGAATGGCAATGGCGGCGTGCCAGTGGTGTCGGCGCTAAGGGCGTAGAGCTGATCAAGCTGGCTATCGATATGGCCGCCGCCGGTCAGCCCGTTCTACGCACGACGAAGGTGGGATATGTGCCCCGCCCGTTCCCTGGTACCGTGCCATGATCTACGGATCGGTGTGTTCCGGAATCGAATCCGCGACCGTCGCGTGGTGCGGCCTGGGCTGGCATGCGGCCCTCTTTGCCGAGACCTCCGCGTTTCCATCCGCCGTTCTCGCCCACCATTACCCGGAGGTGCCGAACCTGGGCGATATGACCCGCCTCGACGGAAGCCGGTGGCGGGGAAAAATCGACGTTCTGGTGGGTGGCACCCCCTGTCAGGCGTTTTCCGTCGCGGGATCCCGCCGCTCCCTTGACGACGCGCGCGGCAATCTCACCCTCACATTCGTGGAGCTGGCCGATGCCATTCGCCCAACCTGGACTGTTTGGGAGAACGTTCCCGGCGCTCTCTCCACCCGCGACAATGCGTTCGGATGCCTTCTGGGCGGATTGGCCGGTGAAGTTCGCCCGCTCATCCCGGCAGGGGGAAAATGGACGAACGCGGGTATGGTGTCTGGACCCGCGCGAACAGTCGCGTGGCGGGTGCTCGACGCCCAATATTTTGGAGTTCCCCAACGCCGCCGTCGTGTGTTCGTTGTGGCAGGTGCTGGAGACAGAGCCGGTCCCGGGCAAATACTTTTTGAGCGCGAAGGCCTGCGCCGGGATACTCCGCCGCGCCGGGATGCGGGGGAGGCGGTTGCCTCCCTTACTGCGTGCGGCGTTGGAACATGCGGTGCCGACGACAGTCAAGCTCAGGCCGGACACTTGCTTGCCTACGGCGGCAACAACACCTCCGGCCCCATCGACATAGCCACCGCCGTCAACGCCCACGGCGGCCCGTGCGGACGGATGGATTTTGAAAGCGAGACCTTCATCGCCACCACCTTGCGCGCCCGTGATCTGGCACGCGGTGTGGATAGCGACTGCACCGACACGCTGATCGCCCACACCTTGCGTGGCGAAGGCTTCGACGCCTCCGAGGATGGCACCGGACGCGGCACGCCGCTGGTGGCGATGGCATTTTCCTGCAAGGACGGCGGGGCGGACGCTGGTGACGTTTCCCCCACATTGCGGGCCATGGGATACACCGACAGCCACGCCAACGGAGGCGGACAGGTAGCCGTGGCCTTCAACCTGCGCGGACGGGATGGCGGCACCCAGGCCGAAGTCGATACCGACGGCCTCGCCAGCCTGCGCGCGGCATCCGGCGGGTCCAGCCGCAGCACCGTGGCGGCCTCCTCCGTCCGCCGCCTCACTCCCCGCGAATGCAAGCGACTGCAGGGGTTTCCTGACGACTACACCCTGATTCCCTGGCGCGGCAAACCTCTCGCGCTGTGTCCGGACGGGCATCGCTACAAAGCTATCGGCAACAGCATGGCCGTGCCGGTGATGCGCTGGATCGGCGAGCGGATCGAAACAACGATGATCGCGCGGGGGACGCCATGACCGCCGCCTCCGAATCCGCCATCCTCAAGGCCACGCTTCTGCGCGCCAGCCGATTCGGCATGCGGCTGTTCCGCAATCAAGTCGGCGCTGGCGTCGCAGGCGTCATCTTGCGCGAGGTGGAACCAGGCGTGTTCCTGGTGCGCGGTCGCCGGGTGACCATGGGGTTATGCACCGGCTCCTCCGATCTGATCGGATGGAAACCTGTCACCATCACATCGGACATGGTTGGAAGCCGGGTCGCCAGCTTCGTCGCCCTGGAAACCAAGTCCGCATCGGGCCGCGCCACCCCGGAGCAGATCAACTTCATTGACCGTGTCCTTGAGGCTGGCGGGATCTCTGCCATCGTCCGCGCCCCCGAGGACATCGACCGGATACGGGGGAGCATCCGCCATGGGTGATCCTCAAGCCAAACCATCGTTTTCTGCCGCATAGTTGGACGAGATGAAGTCCCGGACGCCGCTGTCGGCGTTGATCGGCCCCTCGGTGCGGCTGATCCGCCAGGGCCGTGAGTTCACCGGCCTATGCCCGTTCCACGTCGAGGACACGCCCTCCTTCACCATCAACGATGACAAGGGATTCTATCACTGCTTCGGCTGCAGTGCCCATGGCGATCACCTGGATTACCTGCAGGAGCGGCACGGGATGACGTTCCCGGAAGCCGTCCGCACTCTGGCCGACGGGTCCGGCGTGACTCCCGAGGTTCAGGCGACGACACTCCCCCGTTCCCGTCAAGCGGAGGCCGTCTGGACACCGGTGCTCCCTGTCCCAGCCGACGTTCCGCCCCTCGTTTCCGCCAAAAGCACCGCCAAGGGCGTTGCCCGTGTGTACAACCCCAAACGGGCCGGAACCGACAAGGACTGGGCCACGTTGCGCCCCGAAATGACGTATGCGTACCGAACCATCGACGGAACCCTGCTGGGGTACGTCCTGCGCTGCACCTTCAGCGACGGCGGCAAGTTCACCCCCCAGGTAACCTAGTGTGCCAACGCTGCCGGTGAGCATAGATGGTGCATGATCCCGTTTCCAGAGCCGAGGCCGCTCTACGGCCTTGATCGCCTGAAAGGTAGCAAGCTCAGCACCGTGGTGATCGTTGAAGGCGAGAAGTGCGCCGACGCGGCCCAGCCATTTTTTGATTTCCCCGTCCTGTCCTGGCCCGGCGGGTCCAACGGCATCGGCCACGTGGACTGGACGCCGCTCAAAGGCAAGAAGCCGCTGATCTGGCCCGACGCCGACGAGCCCGGTGCCAAGGCGGCCGAGGGACGCTGGAATGACCGCCGTGGCGAGGTGGAGCTTGGCGTTGCCCAGTTTGCTCTTGCCGCCGGGGCCGAGGCGGTGCGGGTCATCCAGGTGCCCTCCGACGTGGCCAAGGGTTGGGACGTGGCCGACGCCATCGCCGAGGGATGGGACAAAAAACGCCTCCTCGCCTTCGTGAAAGCCAATCTGCGCGAACCCACGACACCTTGCGCCCCCCCACAGGACCCGACATTCCGACGCCCGAGCCCCCTCCACCGACGGACGCCGATGAATCTGCTGGCAACGAGCAGACGCTCGACAACGCAGTTCCCCCGAAAACCAGGAGCACTTCCGGGAAACGTAAACAGCCTCCCATTCAGGAGACGACAGACAATGACGGAACGCCTCCCCTAACAAGAGCAAACGCGCCATTCCGGTGTGTCGGGATCGACAAGACCGCCCATGGAAAGCCCGTCTACCACTTCATGACGAAAGGCGGCGGCAAGGTCCTTTCTTTTACCGGGCCAGAGTTGACGGTGAAAGGAAACCTCCTGGGCATGGCTTCCATCACGTGGTGGGAGCAGGCCTACCCCGGATCCGGATCCTCCAAGATCAATGTGGATGTCGCGGCGGACACTCTGATCAAGCGCTGTCAGGACGTCGGCCCGTTCAATCCTGACCATCTTCGAGGGCGGGGAGCATGGTGGGACAGGGAAAACAAAAGGGCCATCCTGAACCTGGGAGACATCTTAACTGACGGATTGACCCAGGAAGACGGAAGCCTGTGGATCGATCCTCCGAGCTATCCTGGAAAATATATCTACGAGAGAACCGATGCGTTCTGTCCTCCCCACCCCAACCCGCTGACCAAGGCTGAAGCCAACCAACTGGTCCACCTCTGCGAAAAGCTGTCCTGGGAGAATCCTCTTTCGTCGTACCTCCTGGCCGGATGGTGTGTGATCGCGCCGATCTGCGGCGCTCTGGACTGGCGCCCGTCAGCTTGGCTGCTCGGGCCGTCCGGCTGCGGGCAAGGGCTGGATCATCGAGCACATCGTCAAGCCGGTCGTCGGCGATTGGGCCATTCTGGCGGAAGGCGACACCGCGGCCGCCGGCCTGGTGCAAATCGCGCTGAAGAGCGACGCGCGTCCGATCATCTTCGATGAGGCCGAGGCGGAAAACGAATGCGGCATCGCCCGCATCCGCGACATCCTGTTCCTGATGCGGATCGCCTCCAGTTCGACCGGAGGCCGCCAGTACAAGGGAACCTCGGATGGGCGCGGCCGCAGCACCACGGCCCGCACCTGCTTCTTTTTCGCCAGCATCAACCAATCGATGAGCCAGATCCCCGACTTGAGCCGGGTGGCGACCCTGGCCCTGGTGAAAAACAAAACCTCGGCCGAGTTTGACGCCATCAAAGCCCTGGCGGCAAGCTTCTGCAATGAAGAGTTCGGCTCCCGCTTGCGCGCCCGCACCATCAGCTTGATTCCAACCATCCGCAAAAACGCGGAGACCTTCGCCAAGGTGATCGGCGAGAACCATAAAAGCCGACGTATTGGCGATCAGCTCGGCACCCTGCTGGCCGGAGCCTATTCCCTGTATTCCGACGGCGAGATCACCGCCGAGGACGTGAGCGTTACCTCGCAGGCAAGGACTGGCGTGCGCAAACGATCCTCGACGCCGAGCCCGACGAGAAGCGGATGCTGTCGCACCTGATGCAGACGAGCGTCCGCGTGCATTCGGCAAACACCAATTACGACGTCCCCGTCGGCGAATTGATCATGACGGCACTGGGGAGAAAGGAGACGTCGCTGCTGCAGCCGGAGACGGCCAAGGGTGAATTGCTCCGCACCGGGATCAGGCTGCACGAGGACGGCTTTTTCGTCAGCACATCGCACATTGCGCTGAAGCGGATTTTCAAGGGAACAACCTGGGAGGCGAACTGGCGGGTGCCGATGGGGCGGATTTCCGGCGCGGTCAAATCTCCAAAAACCATCCGGTTCGGTTTGGGAGCCAGCGACCGCGCGATATGGGTGCCGCTCGCGGCCGTCAGCGGTGATGGGGATGAATAGTGAGCAATATCAAATAAATAGGCGTGACAAAGCGTGACAGCAAAGTCACAGATAACCCATTGAAATAAAAATAGAATGACGGATGTGACAATGTGACGGGAAAAATACACACATACATAAATAAGCCTACAGAATACAGAGATACACACCCCACAAGCTCATCTCAGCTTATGGAGACATATTCCTGTCACATTGTCACACCCCCTTATATTTATCTTTATTTATCAAATAGATAGAAAGAAAAGAGGGCGTGACAAAAGGCGTGACAGAACGTGACAGGGACAAACGGCCGATTTCAGACGAACCCTCCAGACGAACCCTGATGGAGGAACCCTGCCAAACGAACCCTGATGGAGGAACGAATATGCTGAACTTGCCGAGCCGCCTGCCCTTCACGTCGATCCCTGGCACGAGGCACCTCAGCTTCGAACAGGCACAAGCCGCAGAGGAAGCCGCACTCAGCGCCGAGACCGCATAACCGAACCAACAAACGCGGGTGGCGGCACTGCTTTGCCGGGCGTCGCCGCCACCCTGGCCACAGACATCTGATGGAGATTCCCATGGTTACCCTGACTCTGCCCGATCCGGACGATAACGCAAGCACCCTGACGGTGTCCCAGAGACGTGTGTCGAGAACCCGTCTGCCCAACCGCCGCCCCAGCGAAACCACCACGGTGGTGCACGATGGCCGCGATTACGCCGTCACTATCGGGGGTGATCCAGCGACCGGCATCATCCGGGAAGTGTTCGCTGGCGATTCTCATACCGGTTCAGCCATGGACGCTATCCTGAACGATGCCTGCGTTGCTCTGTCGCTCCTGCTCCAGCACGGCGTTGAACCCGCAACCCTGGCACACAGCATGGGCCGGATCGATAACGGCAGAGAACCGGCATCGATTATCGGTGCTCTGGTCGACCATATCGCTCTGCAGGAGGCCCGGCCATGACATTCAGCCGACATCTGCCCAAAGGCTTCGGCGGCATGCGCCGTTCAGCCGACGATATCAAGCGTGACGGTTGGCTGGAGCAGGGCGTCCTGGTCGTGAGAACGGACAATTCCCGTCTCACCTGGCCAGAGC
>JADGDA010000147.1 GCA_015228695.1 Alphaproteobacteria bacterium | reverse complement strand
CCTTCATCACCATGATCTACCTCATCGCCGCCCCCATCGACCTCATCATCAAATCCACTTGAAACGTCGAGGAGCCAGAATTTTGAGGAACCACAGGTCGTCCACACATGCCCTGATGCCATCAACATGAACCTTGAACAGCAGGCCAATGCCGTGTAGCCTGCTCAACCAGTGATGCCTGCCGAGCAATTTTCAACACGGCTCGGGACATCCCCGGGGGGATGGCTGCCCACACCGCAGTGGCTACCCCGACCACGGCAAAGGATACGGTGTCTGCGGCTGAGGAGTCTTCGGCGATAAACACGGTGTCATCGGACTGAGACCGAGGCTCTCGCTGAGAGGCGGTAATGGCAAAGGATACGACATATGAAACAAGCGCTCTTTGCCCTTGCTGTTCTTTTGGTATTGGCTCCAACCGCACACGGACAGCAACCTGCCGACAAGGCACCGCGTCTGCGAGCCCTTCTTGCGCCCCGAATTGAGGCCGGGCTGTCAACCCAAATTACCGCTCTGGTTGCTGATTTAACGGTGCGCCCTGGTGATAGTTTTAAGAAGGGGGATGTTCTCATACGCTTTGACTGTGCCATGCAGCGAGCCCAGCTTCAGAAGACCCAGGCTGATTTTGCCGCTGCGCGCAAAACCGTGCTGGTAAAGCGCGACCTCGCCCGGCTTAATTCGGCGGGTGAACTTGAGGTAGAAATGGCGGAAGCAGCCGTTGCCAAGGCCGAGGCGGACGTTGCCATTACCAGCGCCGTGGTCTCATATTGCGTCCTGAAAGCCCCCTTCGATGGCCGTGTCGTAGATGTGAAGGTGTGGCCTCACGAGGGGGCACAACCCGGCCAAAAGCTTCTGCAGGTGATCGATGACAGCGAGCTTGAGGCGGAGGTTATCGTTCCGTCTTCGTGGCTCAAATGGCTCAAAACCGGCATCGTTTTCACTGTACGTATCGACGAGACAGGCGACAGCTATTCAGCCGTTGTCACTCGGCTTGGCTCGCGGGTGGATGCGGTCAGCCAGTCCATCAAGATTTACGGCACGATCAAGAACCGCCCTTCGGAACTGGTTGCCGGTATGAGCGGCGAAGCGAGCTTTGATAGGCCATGACACCGCCTCCAGACGACCCTCTCCAGCGATTGGCGATCTTGCTGCAACTCCAGTCGGAGGCGCGACTTACTGAGAGCCTGGAGACGTTTGGTTTTGTCGTAGTTAACCAAACCCAGCGTTTGTTGCCGTGTCGCGTGGCTGTTCTATGGCTTGGCGGCCGGCATGGCGGCAGAGGTGACGTGCAGGCCATTTCTGGTGTGCCATACCCCGATAAAGACGCCCCCGCAGTGCGCTGGTTCATGGATGTTGCCAGAAAAGCGCCCGAAGGAGATGGCCCACGCGCCTTGACGGCTGCCGATTTCCATGGAGCAAGTCAGGACGAGTGGACGCAGTGGTCGCCGTCGCATGTTCTATGGTTACCTCTTGCCGTTACAAAAACGGAGAAGCCATTGGGTGGCCTGTGGCTTGCTCGCGAAGAACCCTGGACGCAAAACGAAATCATTCTGGCTGCTGCTCTTGCTGAAGGGTACTCCGAGACTTTGCATCGCCATCGGATCGGTCACGCTTGGCAGCGCCTGGAATGGAACAGGCTGCGCGTCGGTGCCGGCGCTCTGGTGATGCTTCTGGTAGCCGGGGTAATCCCAGTGCGGCTTTCCGTATTGGCGCCGGCCGAAGTGGTTCCGCTTGACCCGGTCGTCGTGACCTCGCCGCGAGAGGGTGTCATAAGCGGCTTCCAGGTCGTTCCCAATGAGCCTGTTTCGCTTGGTCAGCCTCTTTTCCATCTGGAGGATACCGAGGTTCGGGCAAAGCATGATTTGGCGGAGAAAACGTTGGCCGTTGCCGTTGCCGAATTTCGTAAAGCCAGTCAAGCCGCTTTTGGTGACAAGGATAGCATGGCAGACAAAGCAATCCTGCAGGCCCGCATCGACAAAACTCGCGCGGACGTAACATATGCTGCTGAATTATTGTCTGAAAGTAAGGTCTTAGCAGCCAAGGCCGGAATAGCTATTTTCACATACGACGATTGGTTGGGTAAACCTGTACGAGTCGGCGAGCGTATTTTGACTATCGCTGATCCCGCACGAGTGGAGGTGCTGATCTGGCTGCCGGTTGCGGACGCCATTGTGGTTGCCCCTGGTGCCGAGGTCAGGCTGTTTCTTAACACAGCACCGCTCAATTCCCTGTCCGCGACCATGCGGACATCGTCCTACGAGGCAGTTCCTAATGCCGATCGTATTGTCGCCTATAAGCTGAAGGCAACATTGGCGTCTGACGTCCCGCCACCGCGTATCGGCCTCAAGGGAACTGCAAGAGTTTACGGGAAGAATGTGCCCCTAATTTGGCTGCTGCTGCGCCGACCAGTCGCAGCACTTCGGCAGTTGGTGGGGGTCTAAGCTATGAGCGGGGATACTCGTCCGCTGCCGGTTTTGCGTGACGACCTCGCCCTTGCCCGTGGCCCTGACGATCATGCTGGCTGGCCTACCTACACATTACATGATCCTCTCCGACATCGGTATTTCCGGTTGGGATACCGGGAGTTCGAGATGTTGTCCCGTTGGGACGCCGGTGATGTCGACGCTCTGGTTCAGCGTATGGATACAGAAACAACGCTCGGGGCGCCAGCGAAACAAGTGGCGGACTTGGCTTCCTTTCTGCAAAACAATGGCCTGACCCGTGTTGATGGTCCTAATGATCTCGCCCGTTTGGTTGGACAGGCTAAGGCTCGTCGGCACGGCTGGCTCACCGGACTAATGCACCACTACCTGTTCTTCCGCATCCCCCTGATTCGACCTGATCGATTTCTTCGGTCGATACTGCCTCTTGCGGCACCGCTTTATAGCCGAGGCTTTCTGATTGGAATAGCGCTGGCTGGCGTTCTTGGTTTGTATATGGTGTCTCAGCAGTGGGACGCGTTTGTGACGACTTTTGTCTACACGTTCAATTTGCAGGGTATGCTGTGGTATGGTCTGGCGCTTTCTGCTGCCAAAATCATTCACGAGTTGGGGCACGCCCTGACCTTGCGCCGATACGGTGGCGCGGTTCCGACCATGGGCGTGGCCTTCCTGGTGATGTGGCCGGTGCTTTACACCGATACCGCATCGGCCTGGATGCTGCGATCACGCAAGGAGCGGCTTGCTGTGGTGGCGGGAGGAATCGTCGCGGAACTCATGCTTGCCGTTCTGGCTCTTCTTAGTTGGAGTTTTCTCTCCGATGGTCCCGCTCGGACAGCGGCTTTTCTTCTCAGCACTGTAACGCTAGTCGGAACGCTCGCTATTAACTCCAGCCCGATGATGCGCTTCGATGGCTACTATTTTGTGGCGGATTTGCTCGGTGTGGCCAACCTTCAAGATCGAAGTTTTGCGTTAGCGCGTTGGCGACTTCGTCAAGCTCTCCTCGGCCTTGAGGAACCTCCTCCAGAGATTTTGCCACCCGGATTGCGCCGGAACATTTTGCTTTATGCCTATGCCACCTGGATCTATAGGCTGGTTCTATTTCTTGGCATTGCAATAATTGTTTATCACTTTTTTTTCAAGGCTCTGGGAATCGTGATGTTTAGTGTCGAAATTGGCTGGTTCGTTATCCGGCCCTTCTGGCGCGAGTTCTCCGAATGGTGGCAGCGACGGAAGCACCTTCGCCTTAATGCGCAGGTCATCACGACGCTGGCCGGGTTCGCGGGGTTAACCTTACTTTTGTTCGTACCCTGGCGCGGAGTGGTCGAGGCTCCTGGTACGCTTCAGGCAGGCGAGCGTGTTCATCTTTACCCACCATTTCCCGGCCGTATTGATGAGATTTTTATACAAGAAGGTGATGAGGTCGTCGTTGGTCAGCCCATATTGCGGCTCGCAACACCTGACCTTGATCACCAGGCAGTTCAAGCAAAGCGCACTACCGACATCTTGCGTTGGCAGATCGAGCGTCAGGGGGCTCATGCCGCTTTCCTGGAACAGCGGCAGGTTCTTGAAGAGCAGTTGGCTTCCGCTAGTACGGACTTGGCCAGCACCTTGAACGACAAAGCCCGCGCCACTGTCAGAGTACCCCTGGGTGGACGTGTTATGGACGTGGAGGATGGTCTGCAATTGGGCCGCTGGATGTCGGTCAATGATCATCTGGCTGTGGTCGTTGCGGATGATGGCGGCAAAGGTGAAGCCTTCGCGCCAGAGGCTGATCTCGGGGACATCGCTTCCGGCATGAGAGGCCATTTTGTGCCCGACGATCCGGATCTGCCCCAATCACGCATTACTATTATTACCATCGACACGGCGGCGGCTCGCAGTCTCAGCGATCCGTCACTGGCCTCGGTCTTTGGCGGTCCCATCGCTGTGGTTTCTGAGGCGGGGGAAAAAGTGCTTCTGCCGCGCGAAACTGTCTACCGGATACAGTTTCGACCTGATGATAAACCGGCTTACCCCCAGCGTACTGTCCGTGGCCGCGTGCTTGTTAATGCAGAGCCACGCTCAATTGCTAACAAAATTTGGCGTTCAGTTGCCGTGGCCGTGATGAGAGAAAGTGGGTTTTGATGATTGTTTGCAAATAGGATGTTCCCATGAATGCGATAAAAGAAATTAGAATTAGCGTATGTATTTCGATGGTTGCGGCCATCAGATGGTGCGCTGAAACGTTGAAACACGACGATAGACTGCATGTAAGTTGAAAATATTTGCTTTGATAAGCCACGTCAATACTATTTGCCAACCGCAAGCGCGTCGCGCGCCTCGTCGAGGAAGGCCTGGTTGTCTTCAAGCAGAACCTGTGCCTCGTCGAAATTCCGTCTGCCGCAGAAACCCTCGTATTTTGCCCCATGGCAATGCCATGGGGGCAGTGTGGCATGAGGAGGGGCGGATCTGGCATTGGGAGCTTGGATGGAACGGCTTTTTGGGTGTATCCTCGGGCAACGCCAGACGTGATGCGTGTCGTGCGCACCACGAGGGGGTTTGACACTTAAGGCCACAACCCAATGCGCTTCCTCAATCCTAAAACCGACTATGCGTTCAAGAAGATATTCGGCTCGGACGCCAGCCGGGACATCCTGATCAGCTTCTTGAACGCAATCCTGGTTCTCACCGGTAGGGATGTGATCTGCGATGTCACGATCGTCGATCCCTATCTCGCCCCGAAGATCGAGGGCATGAAGGACACCTTCCTCGACGTCCGCGTCAAAGACCATCGCGGCCGGTCCTATATCGTGGAAATGCAGGTGCTCAACGTTGAGGGTTTCGAGAAACGCGTACTCTACAATGCCTGCAAAACCTACGTGAACCAACTCGGCAAGGGCGAACCCTACCACATTCTGACCGAGGTGGTAGCGGTGACCATCACCGATTTCGAGATGTTTCCCGATCTGAGCCGGGTCGTGAGCCGTTTCCGCCTGCGCGCCGATGAGAACGCCGCCATCTGTCATCAGGATCTGGAACTCGTTTTCGCCGAGTTACCGAAATTCCAAAAGGTCGAAGCGGGCCTTGAAACAACGCTTGACCGCTGGCTGTTTTTCCTCAAGACAGCCAAGGACATGACCGCCATTCCCCGTTCGCTTTCGGTGGAGCCTGCGATCGTCAAAGCGCTCGAATTGGCCAACCGTGCCGCCTGGACCGAGGAGGAACTCGACGATCTCGAGAAGCGCGAAATGTGGATTGCCGAACAGCGCCACATCTTGCGCAAGGCGATGGAGGCGGAACGGAAACTTGGGGAGGCGGAACAGAAGGCCCAAGATGCCGAGGAGAGGGGCATCGAGAAGGGCAAGGCCGAGATGCTGCTGCGCCTACTCCGCCGGAAGCATGGAACACTACCCCCTGGCATTGAGGAACGCGTTCGGGCAGCCGACAGTGATCAACTGGACGAATGGAGCGAGCGGTTGTTGGATGCCCGTGAACTGTCGGACGTGTTTGATGCGCCCGCGACGTACTGACGGCGCCTGTTCCGCATCCGTCCCCGCTGGCAACCAATTTGGGGGCATCCGCATGCGGAGAAAGTTCAAATCCGTTCCGGCAGGCGGACGAGACGGGTAACGGAGTCGCAATGCTTTGATTCTGTGTATTTATTTCAGATTGTGACGGCCTAATTGCCTACCGAAGCGAACTTCGAACTTTTCGCAGAGAGCGTTTTTTTCGCCCTTCTGAAAAACGGAGAATTTGTTCGAACCTCGTCGCCTTCCCTCCGCCATTAACTTTCAGAATGATATTCTCCCCCCACTTCGGGGCCGGCCCTGAACCGCAGGGCCTTTGCCGCGTTCGCGCCGAAAGCCGTGAACTGTCCGGCCACCGAAACCGGGCTCCTCGACGCGGCAAATGGAATTGGGCTGAAAGCCGCTTGCTGAACGGGTAGCCTCCTTCGGGCTGTTGGGGGG
>JADGDA010000146.1 GCA_015228695.1 Alphaproteobacteria bacterium | reverse complement strand
GATTCCGATCAGCAGGATGATGCCGATCGTCGCGATCACCGTCAGTTCGTACCCCGCCAGCATCAGCGTCGCCAGCGCCCCGACCGCCGCCGAGGGAAGGCCGGAGAGGATGGTGATCGGATGGACGAAGCTTTCGTACAGAACGCCCAGGACGATGTAGACCAGCACCAGCGCGGCGGCGATCAGAAGCCCCTGATTGCTCAGGGATTGCTGGAAGATCTGGGCGGTGCCCTGGAACGTTCCGCTGACCGAGGCCGGGGGAGCCAATGCGCGCTCCACGGCCGAGATATGCTCCATGGCCTCGCCGAGGGCCACTCCCGGAGCCAGATTGAAGGACAGGGTCACCGCCGGAAGCTGTCCCATGTGGTTGACGGCCAGGGGGCCGGGAACGCGGCTCACGGAGGCCACGGCGTCCAGGGGCACCAGCCCGCCGTCGCCGGCGCGCAGGCGCAGGCGGGAGAGTTCATTGGTCTCCCGCTGGAATTCGGGTCCGACCTCCATCAGCACGGCGTAGCTGTCGCTCGACGTATAGATGGTCGCCACCTGCCGCGAGCCATAGGCCGAGAACAGAACGCCGCGCAGTTCCTCGGCGGAAACGCCCAAGGCCGCGGCCTTGTCCCGGTCGATGGCGACCAGGGCCATCGGGCTCTTGATCTGAAGGTCCGAGGTCACGTCCTGAAGCGCCGGCAGCGCCTTGAAGCGGGACAGGAATTCATCGGCCCAGCGGTACAGTTCCTCCGTGGTGCCGGCCTGGAGCGTGTACTGGTAAAGGCTCTTGGAGGGGCGGCCGCCGAACGTCAAATTCTGCACCGGCTGAAAATAGACGGTGATTCCCGGGACCTGGGCGACCTTTTTCCGAAGGGACTGGATGATCTCGGGACTGGAACGGCTGCGCTCGGCCCACGGTTTGAGGACGACAAACATGCGTCCGTTGGAGAGGTTGGGGTTGGGTCCCCCCGCCCCCACCACCGAGTTCACGGTTTCCACGTCCGGCTCGCCCCGGATGATGTCCGCCACGGCCTTCTGGTGCTCGACCATGGCCGGAAAGGAGATATCCTCCGCCGCTTCCGTGGCGACGGAAATCTGGCCGGTATCCTCGGTCGGCAGGAAGCCCTTGGGGATGAGGACAAATCCGGCGACGGCCAGGGCGAGACTCGACAGGGTGAGCAGCAGCATCAAACGCGGATGGCGCAGGGTCGCGTCGAGGCTCGTCCGGTATTTCTCCTGCACGGCGTCGAAAGTCCGGCCCACGGCGCGGGCAAATGGTCCCGGCCGTTCTCCCTTCTCCCCTCCGCTTCCCGGTCGGAGGAAGCGGCTGCACATCATGGGGGTGAGGGTCAGGGAGACGATCCCGGAAATCAGGATGGCGACGGTGATGGTCCCGGCGAATTCCCGGAACAGGCGTCCGAGCAGCCCTCCCATGAACAGAATCGGGACGAAGGCGGCGACCAGGGACAGGGTGATGGACACGATGGTGAAGGAAATCTCCCGCGATCCCTTCAATGCGGCCTCCATCACGGTCTCGCCGGATTCCACATGCCGGACGATGTTTTCCAGAACCACGATGGCGTCATCGACCACAAACCCGACCGCAAGGGTCAAGGCCAGCAGCGACACGTTGTTGATGCCGTAGCCGAGCAGGTACATGGCGCAAAAGGTCCCGATCAGGGACACCGGCATCACCACGCCGGGGATGATGGTCGCGCGCGCGCTGCCCAGGAACAGGAAGATCACCAGCACCACCAGCACGGCGGCGAGGACGAGGGTGAACTGCACGTCGTTGACCGAGGCGTGGATGGACTGGGACCGGTCGAAGACGATGCCGATGTCGAGGGACGGTGGGAGTTGGGCGCGGAACTGCGGCATGAGAGCCCTGATCCGCTCCGCGACCTCCACCGTGTTGGCTCCGGGCTGGCGCTGGATGGCCAGCACGACGGCGCGGGTGCCGTTGTACCAGTTGGCGTTCTTGTCGCCCTCGACGCTGTCCACCACCTCGGCGACGTCGGACAGCCGCACCGGCGCGCCCTTGCGCCACGCGATGATCAACGGCCGGAAGTCCTCGGCGTTGCTAAGCTGGTCGTGGGCTTCCAGGGTGACGCTGCGCGTATCGCCGCTCAAGGTTCCCGTGGGCGAGTTGGTGTTGGCGGCGGCGACGGCCGCGCGCACGTCGTCGAGGGTGAGATTGCTGGCGGCGAGTCTGTCGGGGTCGACGCGAATCCGCACCGCGAACTTCTGCCGTCCGTAGATCTGCACTTGGCCGACGCCGGGCAGGGTGGCGAGGCGTTGGCCCACCCGCGTTTCCGCGAACTCGTTGACCATGGACAGGGGCAACGTCGGCGATCTCAGGGCGAGGTAGAGAATCGGATAGTTGGAAGGGTTGACCTTGCGGAAGCTGGGCGGCGTGGTCATTTCGGAGGGCAGCCGGCGCAGGGCGCTGCTGATGGCCGTCTGCACGTCGAGGGCGGCGGCGTCGATCTCCCGGTCGAGGGAGAACTGGAGCGTGATGCTGGTCTCGCCGCGGTTGTTGCTGGAGTTGATGGACTCGAGACCGGCGATGGTCGAGAACTCCTTCTCCAGGGGCAGGGCGACCGACGACGCCATGGACTCCGGGCTGGCGCCGGGCAGGCTGGCGGACACATGGATGGTGGGAAGCTCGACCTCGGGCAGGGCCGCGACGGGCAGCAGGCGATAGGCGAACAGACCCAGGAAAAGGAGGCCCAAGGTCAGAAGGGTGGTCATGACCGGACGGCGGATGCAGGTTTCCGCAACGGTCATGGGGGCGTCCCCACCGGCGCGGCGGGAGCGGCCTCCTTGACCTCCACCCTGGCCCCCGGCGTCAGGCGGAACTGGCCGTCCACCACCACCTGTTCGCCGGCCGCCAGCCCGCTTTCCACGATCCCGAGGCCGTTCCACCTGCGTTGCAGGACGACGGGCCGCATTTCGACGGTCGAATCGGGTTTGAGGACGAAGGCGTTCGGTCCCGCCTGTCCGAGAAGGACGGCGTCCGCCGGGACGACCACCGCGTCCTCGTCGGTCCGCAGGGTGACCACGACCCCCACGGTCTGCCCCGGCCACAGCCGTCCGCCGCCCCGGCCGTCCTCTCCGGGTTCATCGTTGGCGAAGGCCGCCTTGAGGGAAATGGTGCCGGTGTCGGGATCGGCGACGTTGTCGATGAAGGACAGGGTTCCCTTGACCGGTCCGCCGGAATCGCCGGGGATCGTCACGGCCACCGCGACCGGTTCACGCGCTTTCGCCGCGCGCAGGTCGGCAAGGATTTTCTGCGGCAGGGCGAACTGGACGTCGATCGGGCTGATCTGGCGGATCGTCACCATCGCCGTGCCTTCCGCCGCCTTGACCACATTTCCCTTGTAGGCGGAGACGGCCCCCGTGCGCCCGGCGATCGGGGCGGTGACGCGCGTGTAGCCAAGCTGCAACCGGGCACTGGCCAGCGCCGCCTCGTCGGCGCGGACGGTGGCTTCCAGCACGGCGGCGTTGGTGGTCGTCTCCTCCAGCTTCTGCCGGGCGGCGGCGTTCTGGGCGACCAGTTGCTCGTAACGGGCCTTCTCGCGCCGGGCGTTGGCGAGGGAAGCCTGATCCCGGGCCAGGGCGGCCTCGGCCTGCCGCACCTGGATGTCCGGTCCCCGGCTGTCGAGGGAGAACAACAGGTCGCCGGCCGCGACGACGTCCCCTTCGCGGAAGTGGACTCCGGTCACCTCGCCGTCGATGCGCGGGCGGACGGCGACCGTGGCGGTGGCCTGCACCGTGCCCACGGCGTTCGCTTCCAAGGGGACGGAGGCGGTTCGCACCGGGGCGACCACCACCGTTTCGGCCCGGTTCCGGGCGGGCTGGCCTCCCTTGGACGCATCGGGGGACGACATCCGGTAGACCAAGCCCAGGGCGGCGAGGGCGGCGATCGCGACGACAACGGTGCGGGTCCTCATGGAGGAGGGTCTCCGGGCAGGATGGCGTCGATGAGGGAGCGCAGTTCCTGCCGCGCCGCGACATGGGACATGCTGAGCGCGATTCCCGTTCCCTCCTGCCGCAAATCCAGAAGGGTGAGGCCCTTGAGGAACAGCTCGCGATAGACGACGCGCTCGCCCAGGCCCGCCACCAGACGGAATCCGACCCTTTTGGCCAACTCGTTCAGAAGCCGGTCCATGTCCCGCTTGTTGCGGGCGTCCAGATGGGACAGCCGGTTGCGGCTGACGATCCATTGCATGCTGCCGCCGTCGCGCAGCGCCTTCCGCTTCTTGATGTCCCAGACCATTTCGGCGTAGTGGCTCGGGCTGCGGATGCGCATGGTCTCGGGATCGACCTTGGCCAGCACGTCCAGGTCCACCAGACTGTCGTTGAGCGGCGTGAGCAAGGTGTCGGCGTGGCTGTGGCCGATCCGGGACAGATAATGGTCGCTGCCGGGGGTGTCGATCACCACCACGTCGCAGGTCCGCCGCAGGTCGGCGATCAAGGTCTCCAGCCGGGTCACGTCCTTTTGCCGGGCATCCTCGCCCTGGTCCTGTCCGGTGGGCAGAACCGCCTCGTGGACGGGAAGTTCCAGGGCCAGGCCGTGCTTCCCGGCATGAAGGCGGCGGTTGTCGACGTAGCGGCTGAGCGTCGCCTGCCGCGCGTCCAGGTCGATGCTCCCCACCTTCGCTCCGCGATCCATCAGGCCGACGATCACGTGCATCGCCACCGTGGATTTTCCGGTGCCGCCCTTTTCGTTGCCGAGAACGATGACGTGTCCGGGTTTGCTCATGGGGTTTTCCTTATCCAGACGGCGGTGTCGTGAAACGCGGCGCCGCCGGCGGGGGCGGCCGGGTCTGCCCCGGTCAGGGCGTTGATGCCGACTCCCTCGGGAAAATCGCGGCCGGGCCAGACGCTTTCCACCACCACCACCCCGCGCCGGAGCCCCGCGAACATCCTGGCGCGTACCGTCACCGAGCCACGGCGGTTGCCGACCACGACCGGGGCTCCGTCGGTCAGACCCAGGGCGGCGCCGTCCTCGGGATGGACGAGGACCGTCGGCCGTCCCTCCGCCCCGCGCGAGGTCGGGGTTTCGGTGAAGGTGGAGTTCAGGAACTGGCGGGCCGGAGCGGTGACCATGCGGAAGGGGTGTTCGCCGTCGGCGTCCTCCGTCACCGCCCAGTGATCGGGCAGGCGCGGCATGTCCCCATTCGCCCAGTCGGGGGCGAACCGGAAGCGCGGGGCCGCCCTTCCGGGGGTGTCCAGGAAATGCATCTCCTCGAACGACCGGGCGCAGTCGAGCCACCCCATGGCCAAAAGCCGGTCCGCCCCCGGATAGCCGGAATGGACCAGGGTGCGGTCGATCATCTCCCAGGGGGTCATTTCGAAGGACGGATGGTTGATGCCCAGGGCGCGCGCCAGCCCGTCCACCACGTCGTGGTTGCAGCGGGCCTCGCCGACCGGCGGAATCACCGGCCGCGCCACCTGCATGAAGGTGTGTCCGTAGGAGGTGTAGAGATCGTCGTGTTCCAGGAAGGTGGTCGCGGGCAGGACCACGTCGGCCATCCGGGCGGTATCGGTCATGAACTGCTCGTGCACGCAAAGGAACAGGTCCTCGCGCAGGAATCCCTCCCGCACCAGCATCGACTCCGGCGCCGTCGCCGCCGGGTTGGCGTTCTGCACCAGCATCGCGGTGACCGGAGGCCCGCCCTTCAAGGCCGCCGCGTCGCCGGTCAGGACCCGGCCGATCTGGCACATGTCGAGTTCACGGATGGAGGGGGAAAAGGAGTCCAGGGCCTCGGCGACGAAGTTCTGGAGCCGGAACAGGCCCGAGGTGGACAGCAGGGCTCCGCCCCCCCGCGCTTCCCAGGCTCCGGTCACCATGGGCAGACAGGACACGGCGTGAACGTTGACCGCTCCGTTGCGCGACCGCGACATGCCGTATCCGAGCCGGAGGAAGCTGCGTTTTCCCGCGCCGTAGGCGTGGGCGAAGGAGGTGATCTCCTCCTCGCCCAGACCGGTGATGGCGGCGGCCCAGGCCGGGGTGCGGGAGTCGAGGTGCCGCTCCAACTCGTCCGCGCCCTCGGTGCGGCGGGCGAGGAAATCGCGGTCGGCGAGGCCGTCGCGGAACAGCACATGCATCATCGCGCACGCCAGCGCACCGTCGGTTCCGGGCCGTGGGCACACATGAAGGTCGGCGGCCTCGGCGCTGGCGGAGCGATAGGGGTCCACCACCACCAGCCGGGCCTTGCGCTCCTTGCGCGCGCGGGCGATGTGGGTCATGACGTTGACCTGGGTCGCCACCGGGTTCATGCCCCAGAGCACGATCAGATCGGACTCGGCCATCTCGCGCGGGTCGCTTCCCATCTTGACCCCGAAGCCGGCCATCAATCCGGCCCCCGCGATGGAGGCGCAGATGGTGCCCGCCATCCGCGAATAGCCCATGACGTGGCGCAGCCGGTTCACGGCGGCGCGCTGAATCTGCCCCATGGT
>JADGDA010000145.1 GCA_015228695.1 Alphaproteobacteria bacterium | reverse complement strand
AACTTGTCGAAAAACCGTTCGCGGATCGCCTCCGGCACCTCTCCGCCGTTATCGATCGTCGTCGCGACCAAGGGGCCGTTCCGGAACGAAACGATGAGCGTCTCGCCGGAGGGGGAGGCCTCGATGGCGTTCCGGCACAGGTTCGAGAACATCGAATGACAGAGGAGAGGCTCGGCCATCGCGTCCACATGGTGCTCTTCCCGTCTTTCCGGGATGTCCCGGTCGTCAACCCGGATGATCACCTGAAGCCGCTTTGCCAGGATCATCGCCTCCAATTCGGCGAGAACGCCGTGGATGACCGCGAGAAGGTCCACCCGTTCCGGCTTGAACTCGTAAATCCCGTTCTCCATCTTGAAGATATCGAGGGAACGGTTGATCATTCCCAGCATCCGATAGCCGGATTCCTCGATGATCTTGATCAGTTCGCGCTGCTGCTCCGTGATGTTGGATTGCATCAGAAGAAACTGCGGCGCCCCGATGATGACGTTCAAGGGACCTTTCAGGTCATGCCGGGTGATGTGTTCGACGTCCTCGCGCAGGCGCGCCGCCTCGGCCAGTTCCTTGTTCTGAAGGGCGAGCTGGCTGATTGCGGTGGACAGGGCGATGTGGGTGCGCACCCGCGCCCGCAGAATGGACGGGCGGACGGGCTTGGCGATGTAATCCACCGCTCCCATGTTGAGGCCGAGGGCCTCGTCCTCGGTCTGGTCCTTGGCCGTGACGAAAATAACCGGGATGTCCCGCGTGGAGGCGCTGTCCTTCAGCCGCCGGCAGACCTCATAACCATCCATGTCGGGCATCATGACGTCGAGAAGCACCAGATCCGGCGGTTGGGACAGGGCGATCTTCAGCGCCACCGCGCCGCTGGGAGCGGCCTTCACGACGTAGTCCGGGACCAGGATGGATTTGATGACGTCCAGGTTCTCCGTGGCGTCGTCAACGGCCAGGATCACCTTCTTGCGTTCCTGACCAGGGCTCATCGCGTTTTCCTGTTCATGCGGCGGATTCGCCCGCAGATTCGCCCATCGACTCTGCGACGCGCCCGATCACGGAGTCAAGGGCTTCCACCGCGCCTTCGAAATCGTACCGGCCGATTTGAATCCGCAGGGCCTTGAGGCCGTCGCGGAGGTCGGGATCCGAAATCCGGTCCAGGAGCGAGAGGAGGACGTCCTCGGACTCCGAATCATACTGCGTCAGCATCCCGCGCAGGTCCTCCAGCCGGGACAGTATTTCCCCATCCGTCGCCCCGTCCGCCGCGTCCACGGGTTCCGGTTGCCGGGCGGCGCGGACGGCGGAGACCACCCGTTCCAGCTCGGCCTCCATGGTGGTCACCTGTTCCGGCTCTGCGCGTCCACCGATCAGGGCGGTTTCCAAGTCGCCGGCCAGCCGGTGCAGGTTCGTCGCCCCGACGTTGCCGGCCACGCCCTTCAGCGTATGGGCGATGCGGACGGCCAGGGCCGTGTCGCCCGCCTCCAGCGCCTGACGGACGTCGAGGGCGGCGCGGGCCTGATTGTCCACGAATTTGTCGAGGAGCCGGCGATAGGCGCCGGCATTCCCCCCCATCCGGGACAGCCCGTCGGCGGTATCGATTCCCGGCATGTCGGGCAACTCCGCCGTTCCGGCGTCCGAAACGGCCCCGGCATCCGGCAGGTTGCGTTCGCCGTGGGGAATCCATCGCAGCAGCGCATCGAACAGCTCCTTGGGCCGGATGGGCTTGGCGATGTGATCGTTCATGCCGGCGTCGCGGGTTTTCCGCCGGTCCTCCACCATGGCGTTGGCGGTCATGGCCAGAATGGGCAGATCGGCGAACCGGGGGTCCTCGCGGATTCGGCGCGTCGCCTCCAACCCATCCATGACCGGCATTTGCAGGTCCATCAACACGCAGTCATAACGCCCCGGGACCAGCCTTTCGATCGCCTCCCGGCCATGGTTGGCCACGTCCACCACGAACCGGGCCTGTTGCAGCAATTCACAGGCGACCTGCTGATTGACCTCGTTGTCCTCCACCAGGAGAATCCGGGCGCCCTGCACCGGACGGAGGGCCGGATCGTTCTGGTCGGGTCCCGTGCCGCCCCGGACCGGGCTCCCGCCGAACGCCTCGATGATCGAATTCAGCAACAGGGACGGGTTGACCGGCTTGCTCAGGATGTTGTCCAGACACTCCGCCCCCGGCTGGTGGGTGATGTCCTCCCGCCCGAACGCGGTGACCAGGATGATTTTCGGAGGAGCGTCCACGAGCACCGCCGTCTTGATCCGCCGCGCCGCCTCCAGGCCGTTGACGCCCGACATCTTCCAATCCATCAGGATGAGATCGACGGTTGCGCCGCCGCGTTCGAGCGTTGCGATGGCCTCCTCGCCGGAACGGCAGACAAGAACGCGGAAGGAAAAGGACTCCAGATAGGTCTGAAGGATTTCCGCCGACGTGGGATTGTCGTCGACGACCATGACCAGAATATCGCGCAGGTCCGGGTGGGGCACGAGGTGGCCGCCGTCGATTCGCTCATTCAGTCCGACCGGAATGACGAACGAGAACACGCTGCCGACATTCGGGGTGCTGTCGACGTGGATGGTGCCGCCCATCATTTCCACGAGCTGTTTGGAAATGGCGAGACCGAGGCCTGTGCCCCCGAACCGCCGCGTCGTCGACGTGTCGGCCTGGGAGAAGGACTTGAACAGCCGCGACTGCTGCTCCGGGGTCATGCCGATCCCGGTGTCCCGGACGGAGAATTCGAGCCGGACCGAATCGTCCAGGCGCTCGACGAGCCGGATGGAGACGATGACCTCGCCCTTTTCGGTGAACTTGATGGCGTTGTTGGCGAGGTTGGTCAAAATCTGTCCCAGGCGGAGCGGATCGCCGATCAGATGATGGGGCACCTCGGGGGGACGGAAGAACAGGAGTTCCAGAGACTTGTGCTCCGCCTTGACCGAGATGACCGTGGACAGGTTGTCCAAAACCCGGTCGATGTCGAAGGGAACCCGCTCGATATCCAGCTTCCCGGCCTCGATCTTGGAAAAGTCGAGAATATCGTTGATGAGGCCCAGCAGGGATTCCGCCGCGGCGAGGGACTTGTTCATGTAGTCGCGCTGCTTGGCCGAAAGGTCAGTCTTGAGGCAGAGTCCGGTCAACCCGATGATCGCGTTCATGGGCGTGCGGATTTCGTGGCTCATATTGGCGAGGAAATCGCTTTTCGCCCGCGTCGCCGCGTTGGCGGCGACCAGGGCGGTTTCCAGGGCCGCCTCCATCTCCTTGCGCTCGGTGATGTCGGTCCGGATGGAGACGTACTTGAACGGCTTTCCCTTTTCGTTCATGAAGGGAACGATGGTGGCGTTAACCCAATAGGACCCGCCGCCTTTCTTCGCGTTCTTGACCTCGCCGTTCCAGACCTTGCCCTGGGCGATGCCCCGCCACATGCGGCGATAAAATTCCCGCGAATGCTCGCTGGACTTGATGATCCGGTGGTTCCGCCCCATCAGCTCGTCGCGGTGGTAACCGCTGATCGCGCAGAATCGGTCGTTGACGTAGGTGATGTTGCCTTTCACGTCGGTGGAACTGACGATCGCATGTTCATCAAGGGCGAATTTCAGAAAATTCAGGTCATCGTTGACCGCGCGCAGTTCAAGGGTGCGTTCCTCGACCCGCCGTTCGAGGGTATCGTGAATCGCCCAAAGCTCCGCCGTCCGCCGATCGAAGACCGCAGCCAGCTCCTCCAGCTCGTCCTCCGTGCCCACGGGGCTGCACGTGACGGCGCGGCCGTCGGGTCCTGGCCGGGAAATCTTCCGGCAGAGATCGAGAATGGGATTGACGATCCCCCCCCCGATCCCCCCGGCCACGAACGTGGCCGCGATGATCGCCGCCGTGGCCAGAACGACGAAATTGAAGATGATGTCCCGGACCGGCTCGTAGTGCTCCCTTTTAAGTTCGCCTACGTCGAGCCGCATTCCCAGGCTGCGGAGGTAAGGCGCCGTGACGTCCGGCAGGGACGAAAAAATGACGTAGTCGTCGTCGGGGCGCTCCATCTGGGAGTACAGGACACGAGTCCCGCCGGAACCGTCGGAAGCCGCCAGCCGCTCGAAATGCCGGTCGGTTTCTGAAAAAAACCGCCGCGCGAACGCATCCAGGTTGTAAGTGACGACAAGCGCGCCCCGAACCGCGCCGTCGTGCTCGATCGGGGCGATGACGATGATGTGGTCCCGCGACGGCGACAGGGTGACGCCGTTGTCGCGCGCCGCCAGCGCCTGGGACAGGGGAGCGAAGCCCTTGAGGCTCGGAGGCGGATCACCGACGGTGAACACCGGGGCGCCGTCGGGTTCGAGCAGGACCACGCCGATGATGTCGCGGTTGGCCTTGAAATTGTCGATCAACTCGGACAGGTGGGTCTGTGGCGCGCCGGGATCGATCAGGCCGTGGGCGACGAGGGAATGCTCCGCCAGGCGGTCCACCGTCTCGACCAGGTAATTGATGCGCTGCTCGATGCGGCTCAACTTGTGAAAGTTGATTTCCACCTTCGCGTCATGGCGCATCTTTTCGATGGAATGCCCCATGAGGCCGATCACGACCGACATCACCGTCAGCAGCGACACCGCCACGACGGCCGAAATCTGCCACGTCAGCCGCCGTTTCAGGCTTTTCCGCGGCGCGACTTCAAGAACCGGCTCCAAGAACGGGCCCCCCTATTTTTTCAGATATTTTTCCGCCAGGACCTCGGCGATCTGGACGGCGTTCAAGGCCGCGCCCTTGCGCAGATTGTCGGAGACGCACCAGAACGACAGTCCGTTCGCCACAGTGAAATCCCGGCGGATACGGGACACGTAAACCGGGTCCTCCCCGGCGCACTCGGCCGGGGTCACGTATCCCTCGTTCTCGCGCATGTCCACCACCACCACGCCCTTGGCCCGGCGCAGGACCTCGCGCGCCTCGGCGTCGGTGATGGGGGATTCGGTCTCGATGTTGATGTATTCGGCATGGCCGATGAAAGACGGCACCCGGGCGCAGTTGGCATGTACCGCGATGTTGGGATCGAGGATCTTCCGGGTCTCGGCGGTCATCTTCCACTCTTCCTTGGTGGCGCCGTCGTCCATGAAGACGTCGATGTGCGGGATCACGTTGAAGGCGATCTGCTTGGTGAACTTGTGCTGGGTCTTGGACAGCGGCTCGTTCATATAGATGCCGCGCGTCTGATTGAACAGCTCGTCCATCCCCTCCTTGCCCGCGCCGGAGGTCGACTGATAGGTGGACACCACCACCCGCTTGATCTTGAACCGCTGGTGGAGGGGCTTCAACGCGACTACCATCTGGATGGTCGAGCAGTTCGGGTTGGCGATGATCCCCTTCTTGGTATAGTTCGCGATGGCGTCGGGGTTGACCTCGGGCACCACCAGGGGCACCAGGGGATCCATGCGGAAGTGGGAGGTGTTGTCGATGACGACGCATCCGGCCGCCGCCGCGCGCGGGCTGAATTTGGCCGATACGGACGCCCCCGGAGAGGACAGGGCGATGTCCCAGCCGTTGAAATCGAAGGTCGCAAGGTCCCGCACCTTCAGCGTCGTGTCCTCGCCGAACGAGATCGCGCTGCCCACGGATCGCTCGGACGCGAGCGCGGCGACCTCGTCCACGGGAAAATCGCGTTCGGAGAGGATGCTCAGCATCTGCCGGCCCACGTTCCCCGTGGCGCCGATCACGGCAACTCTGTAGCCCATCGGTTTCCCTCCCAGCTTGGTTGGCGATCCTGGTTGATGTGAAAAACGAAAAGGGCCCGCGGAAGGCCGCGGGCCCTGGTTCTGGTTCCGTGGTCTCTGGAACCGTCAGGCGCTTTTCGCGGCGAGGGCGCTTTTGATCTGCCGTTTCAGCAGACGGGCCTCGCGGGAGAGCCCGGTATCGGGGACCGCGGTCAGATAGGCGTCGATGCCGCCGTTATGTTCAATGGTGCGCAGGCCGTTGACCGCCACCCGCAGGCGCACCGGCCGGCCCAGGGCGTCGCTCCACACGGAGGTCTCCTGAAGATTGGGCAGAAAACGGCGGCGGGTCTTGTTGTTGGCGTGGCTGACGTTGTTGCCGCTCAAAACGCCCTTGCCGGTGATCATGCAACGTCGCGCCATGACGAAAAGTCCCTTTCGAACGCTTCCTGCCGCTCTCCCGCCCACGGGAGCCCGGCTTTGTACGGCGGAGATGCCGCCCCGTCAAGGGGAATTCCGGTTACTCGGCGGGGAAGGCCGCCCGGACCGCCGAGCGTAACGCCCCCTGGGGGGCTTTCTGTCCCGAGCCGTTGGCCGAGACGTCGAGTCGGTCCTCGCGGACCAGATAATCGTAGACGGCGGCGGTCGCGATGACCCCGAAAATGACCAAACCCCAAGCCCCGGCGCCAAGGACGATGGACATCCCAATCCCTTTGGCCACACAGAGAGCTTGAGCCGAACCGGCTCCGGCCAACACGGCCCCCTTTGTTGCCGCGCCCGCGCTTACGGCGACCATTCCAAGGCTCC
>JADGDA010000144.1 GCA_015228695.1 Alphaproteobacteria bacterium | reverse complement strand
TGCTTTGTGGCGTCGTTACCGGTAATTGAGGTATAAGAGCCCTCCAGACGAGGTAACCACGGGGAAAACGACTTGAATCCGAGATATAACGCTCCCGATCCGGTTGATGTTCATGTAGGGCGCCGGTTGCGACTTCGCCGGGAGATATTGCGGCTTAGCCAGGAGCAGGTCGCGAACGCCATTGGCGTAACGTTTCAGCAGATTCAAAAATACGAGCAGGGGCGGAACCGCGTGAGCGCGAGTCGTCTCTTCGATATCAGCCAGGTCCTGGGCGTGTCGATTTCCTATCTGTTCCAGGGCATGCCGGGGGACGACGAGGGCACCACCTCGCGGCAACGCCGGGCGGCGGCGACCGAACCGACCGGGATGATGGAGGAGGCGAGCCCGCTCCCCCATGACGACGCCGATTTCCTGGACCGGACCGAGACTCTCGAACTGGTGCGCTCGTTCTGGCGCATTCCGAACCCGAAGGCGCGCGCCGAGTTTCTCGGCTTGATCAAACTCCTCAGTGCCGGAAAGCCGGAGACCGGAAAATCGGGGGCGTGACCCCGGCGGCCGGGGTCAGATCTCGCGCGCGATGATATAGACGGCCACCACCACCAGCAGGCCGGCGAAGCCTTTCTTCAGAACGGGGGCGGAGACGTGCCGCGATGCGGCGGTGCCGGCGAAACTTCCGGCCACGGCGATGGCGGTAAAGGTGGCCATCAGCGGGTAGTCGATGGCGATATCCCCCGCATAGCCGGCGAACCCGGCCAGGGAATTGGCGGTGACGATGGCGAGCGAGGTGCCGACCGCCCGTTTCATCGGCAACCCCGACAACAGGACCAGCGCCGGCACGATCAGGAACCCGCCCCCGACTCCCACCATCCCGGCCAGCCCGCCGACCAGAAAGCCGGGAAGGGCGATCCGGGCGATCCGGGCGGGCGTGACGGCCTTCGCCGTGCCTCCGGTCTCCCCGGTCGGGGCCGCTCCTTCCGGACGGAGCATGCGCCAAGCGGCGGCCAGCATGACCACGGCAAAAAGCGCCAGTTGGAGGGAAGCCGGCATCAACAGTCCGATCCGGGCTCCCAGATATGTCCCCATGGAACTGAACACGGCGAACACCGCCGCCACCTCCGGGTTGACATTGCCGCGCCGCCAGTGGGTCACGAGCGAGATGCCGGCGGTCACGGCGATGATGCCGAGACTCATGGCGATGGCCGGTTTCGGCTCGACCCCGAGCAGATAAATCAGCGCCGGCACGGTGATGATCGCTCCGCCGCTGCCGAGGAGCCCGAGCACGAGACCGGTGGCGAGACCGGCAATGACGGCGAGCGCGAACATGGGCATCTCCCAAGATTCAATTAATATGTTGAATGTTATATTGCGGCCCGACCAACGTCAAGGAGTCCGGACATCGTGAGACGCCACGGCAGGAAACTCGGGCCAACGAAAAGTTAACTTTTGCGGATTCAACATCCAAAACGGCAGCCGAAGATCATCATGCGCGGGCTCGGACCTGACGGCGATTGGGGCAGGTTCTTTCCCTCGGAATCCACTTGCGACGTCGAGGAGCCACTTTTTGTTAGCCTGCGTTCCTTGCCGTGTTACGGCGCTCCGCGCGATTGACGCCAGGAGGCAATGGTGATATTCAATGATTATATTGAATACAATGGTGTTTTCATGTCGCACCCGAGCCCCAAGCTGTCCCTGTTCGAACAGTTCGCCGCCGTGGCCAAGGCGCTCAGCAGCGCGCCCCGGCTCGATCTTCTGGAACTGCTGGCGCAGGGCGAACGCAGCGTCGAGGCGCTGGCGCAGACTTCGGGTCTGTCGGTCGCCAACACCTCCCAGCATCTTCAGGTGCTGCGGCGGGTCGGGCTCGCCACCTCGCGCAAGGCGGGCGCGCATGTGTTCTACAGCCTGTCCGGCGACGACGTTCTCGACCTGCTGGCCGCCTTGCGGCGGACGGCCGGGCGGCACGTCGCGGAAGTGGATCGGCTGGTGCGGGGCTATTTCAAGGAACGGGATGCGCTGGAGGCCATTTCGCGCGGGGAATTGGTGCGGCGGATGCGGGAAGGCTCCGTCACGGTCCTCGACGTCCGCCCGCCGGAAGAATTCGCCGCCGGCCACATCGCCGGCGCCGTCAACATCCCGGCCAGGGATCTGAAACAACGCCTTGCCGAACTCCCCGCCGGAGCCGAGGTGATCGCCTATTGCCGTGGCCCGTATTGCGTGCTGGCCTTCGAGGCGGTGGCGACCCTGCGCCACCACGGCGTCATGGCCCGCCGGGTCGAGGACGGCTTCCCGGAGTGGCGCGCCGCCGGCCTGCCGGTCGCCGGGGGTGCCTGACATGCGCCCCGTCTACCTTGACTTCAACGCCAGCACCCCGATCGCGCCCGAGGTGGCGGAGGCCATGGGGCCGTTTCTCTCCGCGGGGTTCGGCAACCCGTCGAGCCCGCACTGGGCGGGGCGGTCGGCACGCGAGGCCGTGGACCACGCCCGCGCCCAGGTAGCGGCCCTGCTCGGCTGCGCCGTGGCCGAGGTCATCTTCACCAGCGGCGGCACCGAGGCCAACAACCTGGCGCTCAAGGGCGTCTTCGACCGCCGGGCGGAGGGCCGCGATCACATCATCACCACGGCCGTCGAACATCCCTCGGTGCTGAACCCCTGCCGGTATCTGGAGCGCCACGGGGCCCGCCTCACCGTCCTGCCGGTGGACGGGACCGGCCTCGTCGATCCCGAGGCGGTGGCGCGCGCCATCACCGGGCGCACCCTGCTCGTCAGCGTGATGCATGCCAACAACGAGGTCGGCACCCTTCAGCCGGTCGCCGACATCGCCCGCGTCGCCCACGAGCGGGAAGTCCTGGTTCACGTCGATGCCGCCCAGTCCGCGGGCAAGGTTCCGGTGAAGGTCGATGACCTGGGAGCCGACCTGCTGTCCGTGGCCGGCCACAAGCTGTATGCCCCGAAGGGGGTCGGCGCCCTGTACGTGCGTAGCGGCACCGTGCTCGAACCCCTGCTGCACGGCGCGGGTCACGAAGGCGGACGGCGCGCCGGCACCGAGAGCGCGTTGCTGGTCACCGGCCTTGGCGCCGCCTGCGCCCTGGGGGCGGCCGGGGACGTCCTCCGCCTGCGCGACCGGTTCTGGGCCCTTCTCCGGGAGGCCTTCGGCGACGGAGTCCGGCTCAACGGTCACCCCGAACGGCGCCTGCCCAACACGGTGAACGTCTCCTTCGTGGGCCGGGACGGAGCGGCGCTTCTCGCCCGCCTGGAGGGAGTCGCGGCAACCACCGGCTCGGCCTGCCATGCCGGACGGACCGAGCCCTCGCCGGTACTGACCGCCATGGGCGTGCCGGCCGACGTCGCGCGCGGCGCCATCCGCTTCAGCCTGGGACGGACAACCACGGACGGGGAGATCGACCGGGTGGTGGAACTGCTGCGTCGAGCGATCGGAGAGGACGGACGAGGGTGACGATGCCGGGAACCGTGGTGGTGATATCGAAAACGCCCGCCGGGGGGCGCTGTACGCTCTACATGGGCTATGCCGGAGAAATCGCGGGGAGCTTTGGTCTGGCCTACCGGGTCGAATATCCCGCCGACGAGGCCGCCGATCCGCCGCCGCCGGCCTTGGTGGTCAACGGCACGGTTCTGGAACCGGCCGACGGATTGATTCTGGCCGCCGACGAGGTTATCGCCGGTCTTCGCCGTCTGGGCCTGCCGGTGGACGCCGCCGCCGGGCTGGAGGAGCGGCTGGACGCCGCCATCGAACGTCTGCTGGGGGAAGGCTGAATGACCCATGACGCCGCGCCGATCCTGGGCCTGAAGAACCCGGCGGCTCCCTCCGTTTTCCAACCCGCCAATCTGCTGCGCGAGGCGCGGCGGCAGCGGGGATTGGATCATGCCGAGGTCCCGGGCCTGTGCCTGCTGGACCCCGACGGCGACATGGTCCGCCACCTGAGGCGGACGGGACGGGCGCGGCCGGTGAACCACTGGGCCTGCTATCACACCGAGATGTGGCGTTTTACCTGGGACGGGCTGGAATTCGGGGTGGTCGGCTGCGCCGTCGGCGCGCCGTTCGCCGTCCTGGTCGCGGAACAGATGTTCGCCAGCGGCTGCCGCTTCCTGGTCAGCATCACCTCGTCGGGACAGATCGCGCCGGCGGGCGAACCGCCCTACTTCATCCTGATCGACCGGGCGCTGCGGGACGAAGGAACCAGCTACCACTACCTGCCCCCGTCCCGGTTCAGCGAAGCGGCGGCGGACGTGCTGGCCCGCCTGGAGGCGCTTCCCGCCGTCCCGACCGTTCACCGGGGAGCCACCTGGACCACCGACGCGCCCTATCGCGAAACCGAGGCCGCCATCGCCGCCCATCGCGCCGCCGGCATCCTTGCCGTCGAGATGGAGGCGGCGGCCCTCTACGCCTTCTCCCAGGCCCGGGGCCATCCCGTCGCCTGTTTCGCCCACGTCACCAACACCATGGCCCGGAATGAGGGCGACTTCGAAAAGGGCGAGGCGGACGGAGCCCCGGAAGCGCTTTCCCTGGCGGCGGCGGCGGCCCGAGCCTGGCTCGCGGGGGAGACGGGCGTCAAACGCCCGACGGGCGGGGATCGGGAACGGTAGCGATCCGATCCGAGTCGCGTATCCTCAACGTCCAGACGCCGCTCAGCCCGGAAGCCGCCAGACGCGCGCGGGCCTCCTTCGTCTCGGCGATCGTATAGGGACCGGCGATCACCCGGAAATAATGACGTCCATTGACATCGACCTCCATGATCGCCGGAGACAGGTCGGCTTGGCTCGCGACCAACTCACGCGCCGAGGAGAGGTCCGGAAGCGAGGCGAGCACGAGATAGAGGCCCGCTCCCCGCTCCACCGGAGGAGCCTCCGCCTCCATCCGCTCCGGGGACCCGGCTTCGGAGTCGGGGAGAGCCGCCCGCGCCACCGGCTGAACCGGCGACGACAAGCGCCTCACGTCGAAATCAAAGGCCAGGGAATCGGGCGTGGGACCGGCCACGGAGGAGAGACCGCCGCGCGCGGAGTCGGCAACACCGACGTCGCCCAGGGGCTTCCTGGAGACGAACGCCGCATCGGGCCTGTCCTCGCAGACGCGGCCTTCCACCAGACCGCGCCAGAGGGAGCAATCCCCGTTCATGACGACGGACACGCCGTGGTCCGTGACGGACTTGCCGGTCGAGACGTAACTGACGCCCTCGGCCGCGTAGGACGCCACAACCACAGCCGGAGGCAGGGCGCACCCGGAAGCCAGCAGACCGGACAGGATCACCGGGACGCGGAACGCGACAACCGCCCGAGCCGAAAACCGCACCCGCATCCCTCCCGCAACCGGCCGGAACAATCCGAACCACAGTCACAATACGGAAAATTCCGGGAAGAAAGAAGCGGCATTTTGCCGCACCGCAACACGCCTCCCCAGCCTTGCAAACATGTTGATCCGGCCCCCGTCTTCCAACACTCTCCGTTGTATGATCGGCCCCATGAACGAGGAAACGATGTCCATCCGGCATGTTCTCATTTCCACCGCCCTCCTGGCATCGCTCCTGGCGGCGGGAGCGGCCCGGAGCGGCGACTCCGGCGTGGATTACTACGCCGTGGTCGTCGGAGGCGGGGACCCGGCACGGGAGAACCGTCCCCCGCCGTCCCTTGAGCGGGGGATGACCGCCTATCTTGCGGGGGATTTTGCCTCGGCGCGGAAGGAATGGAGTCCACTGGCCGAGTTGGGGCAGGCCGAGGCGCAATACGGGTTGGGCCTCCTGTTCGAGCAGGGACGCGGCATCGGAAAGGATGCGGCGAAGGCCGCCGAGTGGTACCGGCGCGCCGCCGGGCAAGGATACGTCAAGGCCCGGTTCAACCTCGGGGTCCTGCTCTCCACCCCCGGCCCCCTCCACGACGACGCGGAGGCGGCGAAGTGGTACCGGATGGCCGCGGAACAGGGTGACGCCAGGGCCCAGTTCAACCTCGCCCTCTGCCACATCGAGGGCCGGGGGGTGCCCCGCGACGATATCGAGGCCGAGACATGGCTCCACCGCGCCGCCGGGCAAGGCCACGTCAAGGCCGCCATCGCCTTCGACCTCTTGCGGGAAAGGGCGTTACGGAAGGGGATGTAGCGTCGCCCGGATCAGGGCGCGGGAACCGACGACAACATGACATAGCCCGGGGAATACCCACCGGCGGAACGGGGACCCGTCGGCACGCTGGAAACGAAGCCGAGCGCCCTTCCCGTTTCCGCGTAGAGGGGCGGCGACCACCGGGGGGCGGTGACGAGGGGAGGGACGAGCCGGGCGGCGCCGGAGTCCGTGCCGGGACCTGCCCCGTACGCCCAATCCCGGCACGCCCAATCGGCACGGTCGAGCGAGGCCCCGATGCTGCGGCCGATCCAGGTCCCCAGCAGAACGCCCGCCCCGATGGCACTCGCCCGCCCCGTCCCCCCGCCGATCTGCGCCCCCGCCAAGCCGCCCCCGATGGCACCCAGCACGCCGCCGAT
>JADGDA010000143.1 GCA_015228695.1 Alphaproteobacteria bacterium | reverse complement strand
CGCGGAAATCGGTCAAGGTGATCCTGAGCGGCGAAGGCGGGGACGAGTTGTTCGGCGGCTATGGCCGCTACCGCGCCGCGATCCGCCCCTGGCCCCTGGCCCGGCGGATGCGCCGGAAAGGGACGTTCGACGGGCTGGACGTCCTCCGCGACCCGCCGTCGGGGTGGCGGGACGGCATCGCCGCCGCCGAACGCGCCGAGGCCGCCGGGGGCAGAACCCGGTTGCAGACGATCCAGGCGACGGACTGCGCCGACTGGCTGCCCAATGACCTGCTGACCAAGCTGGACCGGTGCCTGATGGCCCACGGAGTCGAGGGCCGGGTGCCGTTCCTCGATCCGGTGGTGGCGGACCTCGCCTTCCGCCTGCCCGACCGGTTGAAGGTCCGAGGCTCGCTCGGCAAATGGCTGCTCCGCCGCTGGCTTCGGGACCGGTCGCGGGATGCGGGAGCCTTGCTGCCGAAACGCGGGTTCACGGTGCCGGTCGGCGAGTGGATCGCCGCCCGGGCGTCCCGTCTCGCCCCCCTCGTCGCCGCCCGCCCCTGCATCGCCGGACTGTGCCGTCCCGGCGCAATCGAGCCGCTGTTCGCCGCCGCCGGAAAGGGAAGGGAAGGATTCGCCGCCTGGACCCTCCTCTTCTATGCCCTGTGGCACCGCCGTCACATGGAAGGACGAGAACCAAATGAAGACGTGTTCGAATCCCTGGCCGATTGAATGAGTTCTGCCTATCCGTCATCCAAAAGATGTATGGCTCACCATTTATTCATCAAGCCCGGCCATGACGGCAGTGGGAAATTGTGAACATTTTGCAAGTTATGTTCATCATCGGTCAATACTGTAAGAAAAACGATCATTATTTCCAGCGCTGGGCTTGACCGGGCACCCGGCGAGACTTAAGCTCCGGGCGCGTCGGGCGGAGGCGGAGTTGACAGGCGGTATGGACGGCACCTTCGATCTGATCGTGAGCGGCGGGACGGTGATGCTTCCCGGAGGTTCCGCCGTGACCGACGTGGGCGTGCGCGGCGGCAAGGTGGCGGCCATCGGCGCGCTCCGTTCCGGCGCGGCGGAGGTCCTTGACGCCTCGGGCCTGCATGTTCTTCCCGGAGTCATCGACACCCAGGTTCATTTCCGCGAGCCCGGCCTCGAACACAAGGAGGACCTGGCCACCGGCTCCATGGCCGCCGTGCTGGGCGGGGTGACGGCGGTGTTCGAGATGCCGAACACCAAGCCGCCCACCTGCACCCCGGAGGCCCTCGCCGACAAGCTGGTCCGGGCCGAAGGGCGGATGTGGTGCGACCACGCCTTTTTCATCGGCGCCAGTCCGGGGAACGCCGGCGACCTCGGCGCCTGGGAACGCCTGCCGGGGTGCGCGGGGATCAAGGTGTTCATGGGATCGAGCACCGGCAGTCTCCTGGTGGAAAGCGACAACGACCTGGCCCGGGTGCTGGCGAGCGGGTTCCGCCGGGTCGCCGTCCATTGCGAGGACGAGGCCCGCCTGCGCGAGCGTCACCGGCTGGTGGACGGCGGGGCCGATCCGGCCTCGCACCCGGAATGGCGCGACGCCGAGACAGCGCTGGCCGCGACGCGCCGCCTGCTCCGGCTGGCCCAGGCCGCCCGGCGGCGGGTGCATGTGCTGCACGTCACCACCGCCGAGGAAATGGACCTCCTGCGGGAACACCGCGACCTCGCCACCGTCGAGGTCACCCCGCAGCATCTGACCCTGGCGGCCCCGGAGTGTTACCGGAGGTTGGGGACCCGCGCCCAGATGAATCCCCCGATCCGCGACGAGCGGCATCGGCGGGCCCTGTGGCAGGCCCTTGCCGACGGCGTGGTGGATTGCCTCGGCTCCGACCACGCGCCCCACACGCTGGAGGAAAAAAGCCGCCCCTATCCGGCGACTCCGTCCGGCATGCCGGGGGTGCAGACCCTGTTGCCGGTGATGCTGGACCACGTGGCGGCCGGAAGATTGACCCTGGAGCGGCTGGTGGACCTGACCAGCGCCGGACCGGCGCGTCTTTACGCCATCGCCGGCAAGGGCCGCATCGCCGCCGGCCATGACGCCGACTTCACCCTGGTGGACCTGAAGGCCGAGCGGGACATCACCCGCGATTGGCTGGCGAGCCGCTGCGGCTGGTCGCCCTTCGAGGGAATGCGGGTCCGGGGCTGGCCCGTCGCGACCGTGGTCCGGGGGGCGGTGGTCATGCGCGACGGCGCCCTGATCGGGTCCCCCGGAGGACGCCCGATACGGTTCCAGGAGGGACTTTGACCCGGAATCGCTTCACCGCACCCCATTCGAGGAACACCTTCCATGGTCGAACACAAAATGCCGAATAACGATCAGGCGGACGCCATGGCCCGCGAGGAAATCGCCGCGTTGCGCGCGGAAAACCGCGAATTGCGGGAAAAACTGGCCGAGACCGAACAGGAATTAGAGGAGTTGCGGTTCGAGGCGGTGCTCGACGTGTGCCACGCCGCCGGCCTGACCGCCCAGATCAAGGCCCTGGTGGCCGAGGGCGACGCCTGCCCCAACGGGAAGGCCCACCCCCTGCTCGAACGGGTCGAGTACATCGACGGCCGCACCGGACAGACGATGGTCAAGACCCGGGCCTATCCCCTATACCGCGAGGCGTTCGACAGCGAAGCCAGGGAAAGCGGCATCCAGGACCCCGAGCACCATCGGGGCTGACCGGGCGAATGTTCGCGCGTTTGTCCCCGTGGCTGGAAAACCGCCTCTCCGCCAACGTCCGCGGCGCCATCTGGCTCAGCCTCGCCGCAGTGCTGTTCTCGCTCATGAGCGCCGGGATCAAAGTGCTCGGCGCCGATTTCGACTCCTTCGAGATCGTTTTCTTCCGCTGCCTGTTCGGCCTGCTCACCCTGACCCCGTTCCTGTGGCGATACCGGACGGCAGCCCTGGTCACCCGCCAGAGCGGGCTTCACGCCATCCGGATCGCCTTTGGCATCGTCACCATGTTCGCGACGTTCTACGCGCTGACCCACATGCATCTGGCGACGGCCACGGCGGTGTTTTTCGCCAACACCCTGTTCGTCATTCCCATCGCGGTGGCGTTCCTGAACGAGTCCGTCCACTGGCGGAGGTGGCTGGCGACGCTGGTGGGATTCGGGGGGGTGATGATGATCCTGCGTCCCGGACCGGTGGGGATCGACCTCGCCTCCCTGTCGGCGATCGTCGCCGCCGTCTCCGGAGCGGGAGTCCTGACCCTGCTCAAGAAGCTGAGCGCGACGGAAAAGCCGCTGACCACGATGCTCTGGTTCACCCTGGTCTCGGTCCCCGTGACCTTCGTTCCGGCGCTGATGGTGTGGAAGACGCCCGACCTCGGGCAACTCGGACTGCTGGCCCTCGTGGGCGCGCTCGGGTCCGGCGGGCAGTATCTGGCGATCCGGGCCTACGGCGCGGGGGAGGCGACGGCGGTCAGCCCCTTCAACTATCTCCAGCTCCCCCTGTCCGGGATACTGGGAGTCCTGGTCTTCGCGGAGTCGCCGGACGCCTGGACGTGGGCCGGGTCGGCGGTGATCCTGGCCGCGAACCTCTATCTGTGCGCCCCGCCCCCGGCCCTCTCCCCCGACAAGTCGCCCGACAAATCGGTGGCTTGATTACCGTCCGCCCCTCTTGCGCGGGGAACCGCCGGTCCTCTTTCGGCCGAGGCCGATCGCCTTCGCGAATTCGGAGCGCTGGGCCGCGTAGTTGGGGGCCACCATCGGATAGTCCGCCGCAAGTCCCCACTTGGCCCGGTACTCGTCGGGGGACATTCCGTAGTTGGTCCGCAGATGCCGCTTGAGCATCTTGAGCTTCTTGCCGTCCTCAAGACAGACGATGTGGTCCGGCTGAACCGACCTGCGGACGGGAACCGCCGGTTTCTGCGCCTCCACGCTGGCCACGGCCACGGCGGCGTTTCCCTCGCCCAGGGAACTCAATGTGGAAAAAACAAGCCGGATCGCCTCGGGAATCTGCCCCGCCGGAATCTCGTTTCCACTGACAAACGCGGCGACGATGTCCACCGCCATCCGCAGCAAATCATCGTGCGCAGCCCGATCCTCGGCATCCTCGCTCATGTGACCATCCGTCCCTGTCATTGTCCGCCCTGTCATTGTCCATCGCGCCAAAAAGCACTCCAACGACCAATTATTGGCGCGGTTGAATTTCGTTGTCAATTGTGTCGTTTCACATTTGAAATATTCAATTCTTCGTCGGACAGAAACCGGGAGTAAAAAGCCGCTTCATGTCCACCGTCGCGCCGCCGCGTCTGTTCAGCCGGGCCGGACGAAGATGTTCGTGCCGACGGCTTGTGGCCCACTGGCAATGGAAATCGACATGTGGTATCACGTCAGCCTCGCGGGAGGTTCGGGCCTTGCGGGGGGTCGTGTCAAGTGGATGGAGAAGCCTTCGAATGTCAGCCGCCGCCAATCAACAGCGCTTTTTCGGCGCCCCCCTGTCCGACGCGGATCCGGCGGTTTTCGGCGCCATCCGCAGGGAACTCGGCCGTCAGCAGGACCAGATCGAGCTGATCGCCTCGGAGAACGTCGTCTCCCGCGCCGTTCTCGAAGCCCAGGGAAGCGTGCTGACCAACAAGTATGCCGAGGGATATCCGGGCAAGCGTTACTATGGCGGCTGTGAATTCGTCGATGTGGCCGAACAGTTGGCCATCGACCGCGCCAAGGACCTGTTCTCCTGCGCCTACGCCAATGTCCAGCCCCATGCCGGGGCCCAGGCCAACGAGGCCGTGTTCCTGGCCCTGGTCAAGCCCGGCGAGACCATCATGGGGATGTCGCTCGCCGCGGGCGGGCATCTGACCCACGGCGCGCCGCCCAACATCTCCGGCAAGTGGTTCAACGCCGTCCAGTACGGCGTCCGCCGCCAGGACGCCCGCGTGGACTTCGACGAGGTCGAGCGGTTGGCCGCCGAGCACAAGCCGCGCCTGATCATCGCCGGAGGCTCGGCCTACCCGCGCGAGATCGATTTCGCCCGTTTCCGGGCCATCGCCGACAAGGCCGGCGCGTACTTCATGGTGGACATGGCCCACTTCGCCGGACTGGTGGCGGGAGGCGTGCACCCGAGTCCGCTGCCCCACGCCCACGTCGTGACCACCACCACCCACAAGACGCTGCGGGGGCCGCGCGGCGGGATGATCCTGTCCAACGATCCCGAGATCGGCAAGAAGATCAACTCGGCCATCTTCCCCGGACTCCAGGGCGGCCCGCTGATGCATGTGATCGCCGCCAAGGCGGTGGCCTTCGGCGAGGCCCTGACCCCCGAGTTCCGGGACTACGCCCGCCGGGTCAAGGAAAACGCCTCCGTTCTGGCGGACACCTTGATGTCCAAGGGGCTGGACATCGTCTCCGGCGGCACCGACACCCATCTGATGCTGGTGGACCTGCGGCCGAAGAAGCTGACCGGCAACGTCGCCGAGCGCAGCCTGGAACACGCGGGCATGACCTGCAACAAGAACGGCATTCCCTTCGACCCGGAAAAGCCCACCGTGACCTCGGGCGTGCGTCTCGGCACCCCGGCGGCGACCACGCGCGGGTTCGGCAAGGACGAATTCCGCCTGATCGGCGAGATGATCGGCGAGGTGCTGGACGGGCTGGCCGCCAACCCGGACGACAACTCGGCCGTCGAGAAGCGGGTCCGGGGCAAGGTCGCCGAGCTTTGCCGGACATTCCCGATTTACACCGGGCTCTAGAACGATGCGGGAGAGAGGGTACTGAACCATGCGTTGTCCATTCTGCGGCCATGAAGACACCCAGGTGAAGGATTCGCGTCCGACCGAGGACAATTCGGCGATCCGCCGGAGACGCTTCTGTCCCTCCTGCGGCTCGCGCTTCACCACCTTCGAGCGGGTGCAGCTACGCGACATGATGGTGGTCAAAAAGAACGGACAGCGGACGCCCTTCGACCGCGAGAAACTGCGGCGCTCGATCGAAATCGCCGTCCGCAAGCGCTTGGTGGAGGAAGACCGGATCGAACGCATCGTCAACGGCATCCAACGCCGTCTCGAAAGCTCGGGCGAGAGCGATATTCCCTCCCAGATGATCGGCGAAATGGTGATGGAGGCCCTGCGCGGTCTCGATCCCGTCGCCTATGTGCGGTTCGCGTCGGTGTACAAGAACTTCCGCGAGGCCAAGGATTTCGAGACTTTCGTGGAAACCCTGGGTGGCGACTCGGACGGCTGATTCCCTGGACCCGGACCACATGCGCGCCGCGTTGGGCTTGGCCCGGCGCGGGTTGGGGCGGGTGTGGCCCAACCCCGCCGTCGGGTGCGTGATCGTGCGCGAGGGACGGGTGGTCGGCCGGGGTTGGACCCAGCCCGGCGGGCGTCCCCACGCCGAGACCGAAGCCCTTGCCAGGGCGGGCGGGCAGGCCTGCGGCGCCACCGCCTATGTCACCCTGGAACCGTGCAGCCACCACGGGAAAACCCCTCCCTGCGCCGACGCCCTGGTCGAGGCCGGGCTTACGCGGGTGGTGATGGCGCACGAGGACCCGGACCCCCGCGTCGCCGGACGGGGCGCCGCCCGGCTGCGCGCGGCGGGAATCGAGGTGGTGTCCGGCGTGCTGGAGGCCGAGGCCCGCTCCCTCAACGCCGGCTTCCTGTCCCGCGTCGCCAGAGGCCGGCCGATCGTCACCCTCAAGCTGGCGACCAGCCTCGACGGCCGCATCGCCACCGCCACCCGGGAAAGCCA
>JADGDA010000142.1 GCA_015228695.1 Alphaproteobacteria bacterium | reverse complement strand
CCGACATTGCTCGGATCGATGTACGACATCGCCGGATTCATGTGGTTGGGACAGGCGGAGGTGATCGGCATGCCGTTGATAAGCGTCTTCAGCCGGTCATCCGCCATCCCGTGGATGGAGGGCAGACTGGAGAACCCTCCGGCCCCCACCACGTTCACCCCCGGAATGCCGTCGAGAAGCGAGGCCGTGTCGCTGGCACCCATCCTTTTGGAGGCGAGGTCCGCCTCGCCAAGGGAGGTCGCGCCCGGAGGCGACGCCAGACTGGGCGCGGCGACGTCAACGGTGACGGGGGGAAGCGCCGTCGCGGGGGATGCGGCCGACGAAGGCCCGGAAGTCGAGGCCAGCACGCCGCCGGCCAGAAGAAACGCCGCGGGAAACCGGCGGCGTGCGCCCCCGGCAAAAAGAGTCACGAAGTCCATATCTCCACCTCGGGAAACGCGAATGACGAAAAGGCTGGAGCCTGTCAAAGCAGGCCGGCGCGGCGCGTTCCACCCGTTTGTCCTTTCCCTTGCGGGCCCTCCCCTTGCGGGGACGTGGACGGAAACGGGGAGGGCGCGTCAGAGGACGCGGAGAACCGGAGGCGCTCGGGAGTGGGTGGGCTTCAGTCTGGGAAGGACGTGCGGGGGCGGATTCGGGGCGGGGTTGCCGACCACGATGGGATGGAACGCCACATCGACGGTCAACGGCGCGGGCAGAGCGCCGGTTCCCCCGGCCAGGGGCAGACAATCGAGGCAGTGGTCCCCGTCCGGCAAGGGGATCGGGGACCCGCCGTCACCCGTCCGGAAACCGGGGTGGGTGGTCGCGCCGGAGCAGAGAACGGCCAAGTCGGCCGACAGGGCGTCGGGAATTCCGCCGGCCCGCACCGGCGCGGCGAAAACCAGCGGCCCCAGGACATTGAGGAGCAGGGAAAGGACAGCGAGCCAATACCCGATCCGGCCACCGAGGGATATGCGACGCGATGGCAAGCCGGATTTCATGGGGGCCTTTGTCCTCCTATTCCACTATGTCTTTCTCTCCGAACGTCGGCCCTCCGTCAAGAGGCAATGGCGGAAAAAAGGCCCCGCCTTACAGAATCGCGATCAGCACCCCGGTGGCGGCGACGGCGGCTCCGGCCGAACGGACCGCGACCCTGGCGACGGTCCGGCTGCGTCCCAGTCCCAGGCAGGCGGCAACGCCAACGGCGTGCAGCAGCCCGGTCGCGGCGACGAACCCGGCGGCATAGAGAACGGGGAACGCGGCCTCGGGCATCTCGGCGCCGTGGGCGTGGCCATGGAACAGCGCGAACAGGCCGACGAGCGCCATGCCCACCCAGACCGGCGGCCGGAACGACAGGGCGACCACCGCCCCCAGCACCATCAGCGAGGCGGCGATGCCCAGTTCGACCATCGGCAACGGCGCGCCGGCCAGACCAAGGCCACCGCCCGCGACCATGGAGGTCATGAACGCGGCGGGAACCAGCCACAGAGCCCGGCCGCCCTGCTGCGCCGCCCACAGCCCGACCGCGACCATGGCGAGGAGATGATCGAGTCCGCCGAAGGGATGGCCGAACCCCTGAACCAGGCCGGCCCCGTGGACGCCGAAGGTGTGCGCCTCGGCGGCCCCGCCGGAAAGCAGCAGAACGCCAAGGGCCGTCCACATGAAATTCTTCAACCGAAACGCCATGATCCTCTCCATCTTCCTTTTCCCCGCCTTCCGAGGCATCGGGACCATAATCGACCGGACGCGAAAGGTCAAAACTTTGCCGCGATGGGATGATCGGGCTCTCAGCATATCCGCGGCAACTGTTCCCCGCTCAGCCAGTCGACCACCCGGGCGCCGCCGAAGGAGGTCTTCATCTGCACGAAACGATGACCGTCCTCGACCACCCGCCCGATGATGGCGGCGTCGCGGCCCAGGGGATGGGCGCGGAGGGCCGCCAGCAGGCGGTCGGCGTCGGCCGCCGCGGCGATGGCGACCAGCTTGCCCTCGTTGGCGATGTTCAGCGGATCGAGCCCCAGGAGTTCGCAGGCCCCCCGGACCTCCGGGCGGATGGGGATGCGGTCCTCCTCGATGACGATGCCGACACCCGATTGCCGGGCAAGTTCGTTCAAGGTGGCGGCGAGCCCGCCTCGGGTCGGATCACGGAGGCAATGGATATCGGGCGCGGCGGCGACCATGTCGGCGACCAGGGTGTGCAGCGCGGCGCTGTCGGAAAGAAGTGAGGTGCCGAAATCCAGCCCCTCGCGTACGCTCATCACCGCGATTCCGTGATCGCCGATGGTCCCGGACAGCAAGACCGCGTCCCCCGGCCGCGCCCGGTCGCCCGAGATCATGACGCCGTCGGGAACCATCCCGACACCGGCGGTGACGATGAACACGCCGTCGCCTTTCCCCTTCTCCACGACCTTGGTATCGCCGGTGACCACCGGCACGCCGGCTTTCCGGGACGCCTCGGCCATGCTTTGGACGACGCGCCCGAGGTCGGCGAGGGGAAGCCCCTCCTCAAGGATGAAGGCGGCGGAAAGGTACAGGGGCCTCGCCCCCGCCATGGCGATGTCGTTGATGGTGCCGTGGACCGCGAGCGAACCGATGTCTCCGCCGGGGAAGAACAGGGGCGAGATCACATATCCGTCGGTGGTCATCGCCATGCGCCCGGCCCCGACCGGAAACTGGGCCTGATCGTTGCGCTGGGCGAGAAGGGGATTGTCGAAGGCGGCCATGAACAGGTCCTCGATCAACCGCGCCATGGCGCGCCCGCCGCCGCCGTGGGACAAATCGACGCGGTCGTCGTGGGACAAATCGACGCGGCCGTCGCGAAGATCGAGGTGGGGCATGCTATCCGGTCCTCCCCTGTCGGTCGCGGAAACGGCCATAGGCCCAGTGGGCGGCACAGGCGCCTTCCGCCGACACCATGCAGCTTCCCATCGGGTCGTCGGGGGTGCAGGCGGTTCCGAACAGCTTGCAGTCCGTCGGCTTCCCGAGCCCCCGGACGATGGCTCCGCATGCACAGGCGGGATTGTCGGCGACCGGGACGACGGGAACCTCGAACCGGCGCTCGGCGTCGAAACGGGCGTAGGCTTCTTTGAGCCTGAGCGCGGAGAAGGGCACCAGGCCGAGGCCGCGCCATTCGAACGTGGAGCGCAATTCGAAGACCTCGGCTATCAGCTCCCGCGCCTTCCCGTTGCCGTCTCGGGTGACGGCGCGGGTATATTCGTTCTCGACCTCGTGGCGGCCCGCGTTCAACTGACGCACCAGCATCAGGATCGCCTGCATCACGTCCAGGGGCTCGAACCCCGCGATCACCACCGGCGTGCGGTGGTCGCGGGCGAAAACCTCATAGGGCCGGGTCCCGATCACGGCGGAGACGTGGGCGGGGCCGATGATGCCGTCCAGCGCCGCCGGCCCCCCTCCGGTCCCTGATCCGTCCTCCAGGATGCTTCCGATCGCGGCCGGAGTCAGCACATGGTTGACGTAGACGAGGAAATTGCCGATCCCTTCGGCCTCGGCGGCCTTGACCGCCAGGGCGGTCGGCGGTGTCGTGGTCTCGAAGCCGATGGCGAGGAAGACCACGGTACGATCCGGATTGCGACGGGCGACGTCGAGGGCGTCCAGGATCGAGTAGACCATGCGGACGTCGAGTCCCTGGGCCTTCGCCTTGATCAGGCTGACCCGGTTCGAGGCCGGCACCCGCATGACGTCGCCATAGGTGCAGAGGATGACCCCCGGTCGCCCCGCGATGTGGATCGCTCCATCGATGCGGCCGACGGGCAGCACGCAGACGGGACAGCCCGGACCATGGACGAGATGAACCGTTCCGGGCAGCAGGTCCTCGATGCCGTAGCGGGAGATGGCGTGGGTATGGCCGCCGCAGAATTCCATCAGGCGGTAGCGGCGCCCCCCGGACGTTTCCGCGGCGATGGCGCGGGACAGCGTCTCCGCCAGCCGTCCATCGCGGAATTCATCCAAGTACTTCATTGCCGTCCGTCCCTTCGGCCCGCCCGAGCCGGTCCATCTCGGCGAACAGGGCCAGGGTGCGCTCCGCTTCCTCCGGATCGATCCTCGCCAGGGCGAAGCCCACATGGACGATGACGTAATCGTCGACGGCGACGCCTTCGACCAATCCGATGGAAATCTCCTTGGTGACGCCGGCCAGATCGACGCGGGCCATGTCGCCCGGCAACAGGGCGGTCACCCTTGCGGGGATGGCGAGGCACATGGGCGGGCCGCCTCTTGGATGTGGCGATGACGTCCGATCCAGTCGTACCACTCGGCGAGACCCTGACCGGTCTCGGCGGACAGACACAGGACGTCGATCCCCGGATTGATCCGGCGGGCGCCGTCGATGCAGCGGCCGATATCGAACCGGAGATGGGGCAACAGGTCGATCTTGGCCACGATCATCACGGTGGCGGCGGCGAACATGTCGGGATACTTCAACGGCTTATCGTCTCCTTCGGTGACCGAGAGGATGACCGCCTTGTGCGCCTCGCCCAGGTCGAAGGCGGCGGGGCAGACCAGGTTGCCGACATTTTCGATGAACAGAACCGACTCCCGCTCCGGAACCAGCGCCTCGATCGCGTGGGAAACCATGTGGGCGTCGAGGTGGCACCCCTTGCCGGTGTTGATCTGGAATGCCGGGACGCCGGTTTCGCGGATGCGCTCGGCGTCGAGGCTGGTCCGTTGATCCCCCTCGATCACCGCGATCGGGAACCGGCCGTTGAGGTCGGCGATGGTGCGGACCAGGAGCGTCGTCTTGCCCGATCCGGGACTCGACATCAGATTGACGGCGAGCACCCCGCGCCCGGCGAACCAGGCGCGGTTGCGCGCGGCATGGGCGTCGTTCTCCGCCAGCACGTCCCGTTCGATCCGGAGAATGCGCGAGTGGCTACGATCATGATCATGATCATGATCATGGCCCGCCTCGGGCTGTCCGCAGCCGCAGGTGGAGCACATCACTCGACCTCCAGTTCCGTGACCCTGAACTCCTCGCCACCGACGACGCGCAGGGTGAACCCGCCGCACCCGGGGCACGCCCCGCCCCGCCGGGGCAAGGTGACGGTGTTGGCGCAGTCCAGGCACCAAGCCTGTCCCGGCGGCTCCAGGATCACCAGTTCGGCCCCTTCGGCAAGGGTCCCCGCCGACGCGGCGGCAAAGGAGAAACGCAGCGCCTCCGGTTCGGCATGGGACAACGCCCCGACCTCCAGCCAGACGGTCCGCACCCGCGAAAATCCACGGGACTCCGCCTCGGTCTCCAGAATGCGCAGGATGCTGAGGGTGAACGCCAGCTCGTGCATCGGTCACCGCCTTCCTCCCCCCGATTCTACCACGGATCGGGAGGGAAATCGAATGCCGCCCTCACCATCATCCGCCGCCGCAGAACAGCGGCCGCCCGGCGGAAAGTTCCGCCCGGAGGGTTTCCTGGAGGATGGAACGGATGGTCCAGTCCGGCAGGGGACGGCCCTCGGCCAGGGCCCGGCGCACGTCGGCGCTGAGGAGGGGGCTCGCGTCCGGATTCGTCGCTTGGCCGACGAAGGTTCCGCCCGCCGGGTCCCAGCCGAGGGACTCGAAAAACACCGGTTCGATGCCGATGTCGCCCAGCGAGCCGAACAGTTCCCGGACGCCGTCGCCGGAATGGCTTTGGCCGATGATGACGTGGCTGCACCCCATATTCTTGAGGCACAGGGCGGTGAAGACGGCCTCGCGCGGTCCAAGGCCGCGCGGGCGCGCCGACAGGCAGCCCACGATGGCGCGGCCGGGGGGGTAGGCGCCGAAATCCAGAAGCGTCTCATAGCCGCGGATCACGGCGCCGGGGAGGACGTCACCCGGCCGGCAGGGACCGGTCAGCGGGTTGATGAAAAGACCGTCGGCATGGGTCCGTTCCATCGCCTTGGACTGGATGTGTTCATGGGCGCGGTGGGGAACGTTGCGGCTCTGGAAGGCGACGACCCGTGTCCATCCCTTTTGGGTGAAGATGAACCGGGTCTGCTCCGGGGTCAGTTCATGGGCCCGATAGGGCGAAGGCAACCGCTCGATCAGGCGGACCTTGCCGGCGATCAGGGTGGCGGAGGGGAAGGAGCGCGGGGCGAAGCCGTCCCATCGCCGCGCCATGTCGTCAAGGTCCACCTCGAACACGTCGCCGACGTCCAGGACCGAATGGATCACCCCGGCCTCGGAGCACAGCGCCACCCGCCGGCCCTTGGCGGGAGGGGCGGAGGTGGGCGACGGCATCACCAGGGGGATGGGCCAGACCGTGCCGTCGGGCAGGCGGCACCGGTCGAGAACGCTTTCCAGGGCCTCGCGATCCATGAAGCCGTCGACCGGGGAAAACAGGCCGAGCGCCATCTGCTCGGCATCGCGCAGGACGGCATCGGGCAAGGTCATCCGGGGCAGTTGCTCGGCCTCCCGGCGCTCCTTCTCGTCCGCCATGGCGATGCGAAGACGCCCTCCGTGGGGCTCGGGCAGCAGGGAGAAGGCCTCGGAGGACGGCACGTCGGGAACGCCGCTGCGGAATTCCCGCACCAGCTTGACGATCATCGCGGCGCAGTTGATCGGGTATTTGCCCACGGCGGTTTCCGCGGCCAGCACGAGGCCGTCGGCCCCGTCCTGGAGGGTGTTGAAGATGTCGTTGACCTCGGCCCGGGTCGGCGTGGGGGCAACGACCATGGTTTCCAGCAGGTTGGTGGCGACGTAGACCTTGCGGCCCAGTTCCTTGGCGGTGCGGATGATGTACTT
>JADGDA010000141.1 GCA_015228695.1 Alphaproteobacteria bacterium | reverse complement strand
CACCCCGCATCACCGCCCCCCACAGCGCCGCCGCGCATCACGGCCAAGCGTCACGAACTGTATCGCTTCCAATCCCCAAAACTCAAGACCGCGTGGGGCTCGCGGGTGGACGACCACCTTGCGCCGGAGAGGCATTCACCTATACTGCGCCGCCGGTTGCAGGCGGACGATGGGGAGATGGGGCATGAAGGGCGATATCAAGAAAGTGGTTCTGGCCTATTCGGGCGGGCTCGACACCTCGATCATCCTGCGCTGGCTTCAGGATACCTACGGCTGCGAGGTCATCACCTTCACCGCCGATATCGGACAGGGCGAGGAGTTGGAGCCCGCGCGCAAGAAGGCCGAGGCGATGGGGATCAAGCAGATTTTCATCGAGGACCTGCGCGAGGAATTCGTCCGCGATTTCGTGTTCCCCATGTTCCGCGCCAACACGGTCTACGAGGGTTGCTATCTTCTGGGCACCTCGATCGCCCGGCCGCTGATCGCCAAGCGCCAGATCGAGATCGCCATCGCCACCGGGGCCGATGCGGTCTCCCACGGGGCCACCGGCAAGGGTAACGATCAAGTACGGTTCGAGTTGGGCTATTACGCCCTGAAACCGGACATCAAGGTGATCGCCCCCTGGCGCGAGTGGGACCTCAAATCGCGCACCGACATGGTCAACTACGCCGAGCGCCATCAGATTTCCATCCCCAAGGACAAGCGCGGCGAGGCCCCCTATTCCATGGACGCCAACCTTCTGCACATTTCCTACGAGGGAAAGGCGCTGGAGGACCCGTGGGTCGAACCGGACGAGGACATGTTCCGCCGCTCCGTCTCCCCGGAAAAGGCTCCCGACAGGCCGGAGTACGTGGAAATCGAGTTCGAGAAGGGGAATGCCGTGGCGGTGGACGGCGTGCGCCTGAGCCCGGCCGCCCTGCTCACCCGGTTGAACGAGCTGGGGGGACGGCACGGAATCGGCCGACTCGATCTGGTCGAGAACCGATTCGTCGGCATGAAGTCGCGCGGGGTGTACGAGACCCCCGGCGGCTCCATCCTTCTGCCCGCGCACCGGGCCGTCGAAAGCGTGACCCTCGACCGCGAGGCCCTGCACCTCAAGGACGAGTTGATGCCGCGCTACGCCAAGCTGATCTACAACGGATTCTGGTTTTCCCCGGAACGCGAGGCCCTCCAGGCCGCCATCGACGCCACCCAAACCTACGTCAACGGCATCGCCCGTCTGAAGCTGTACAAGGGCGGCGTCGGGGTGGTCGGGCGTAAATCGCCCAATTCCCTCTACCGGATGGACTACGTGACGTTCGAGGAGGATTCCGTCTACAATCAGCACGACGCGGAGGGGTTCATCCGTCTCAACGCCCTGCGTCTCCGTCTCGGACGAATTGCCCGCGGCTGATCGAAGGCCATTGCCTCGCGGTCCGGATGGTGCGACAGTCCGCGACTGAGGAGACATCCCGCATGCCGTTATCGGACGATATCACCTTTCCCTGCCGGCGTGGCGGCCCCTCGGAACGGCGGATCATCTGCTCCGCCTTCGCCATGTGGGAGGAAATGCGGCGGGGGGCCGCCATTCCCGACATCACGGAATTCGACCCGGACCATTTCTCCCACCTGTTGCCCTACATCTACATCCTGCACCTGTCGCCGGACGTCGAGATGTCGCGGTTCCTGCGCGCCAGCCCGAACCTGAACGTGGCCATCGGCAAGGAAGCCTTCGGCCACACCGTCGGCGAGGCGATCCCCGTCGACTACCGCGACCAGTTCACCAGCTACATCGCCGGAGTGATCATGTACCGCAAGCCCCTGACCGAAGCGGGTTGCTTCTTTCTCGACGGCGGCGTCGAGGTTCTGCACCGCAACATCATGATGCCGGCCTCCGACCGGGGCGGTCTCGTCACCCACCTGATCGGCGCTTTCAGCTACATGAACCGGTAGGGTCGAGATCATGTCCACCCCCGTCACCGCCGACCACGTCGCCCTGGCCCACCGGCTCGCCGATGCGAGCGGAGCCATCATCCGCCGTTACTTCCGCACCCATGTCGCGGTGGACGACAAGTCCGACGCCAGCCCCGTCACCATCGCCGACCGCGAGGCCGAACGCGCCATCCGCGACCTGATCGCCGCCGCCGCTCCCGATCACGGCATCATCGGCGAGGAATGGGGAAGCGAGCGCGCCGACGCCGAGTGGGTGTGGGTGCTCGACCCCATCGACGGCACCAAGTCCTTCATCACCGGCAAACCATCGTTCGGGACCTTGATCGCCCTCGCCCACCGGGGACGCTCGGTGCTGGGAATCGTGGATCAGCCGATCACCGGCGAACGCTGGATCGGCGGCGTCGGTCATCCGGCCAGCCTCAACGGGACCCCGGTGCGGGTGCGCGCCTGCCCCGACCTCCGCGACGCCTATCTCTACGCCACCGAGCCGGAAATGTTCAAAGGCTCCGATCAGGACGCCTTCGAGCGCCTGACCGCCCGGGTCAAGATGCGGCGCTACGGGGCTGACTGCTATGCCTATGCCCTGCTGGCCAGCGGGTTCGTGGACCTGGTCTGCGAGTGCAACCTGAAGGTCCACGACCATGCCGCCGTCTCCGCCGTCATCGAGGCGGCCGGGGGCGTGGTGACCGCCTGGGACGGCGCCGCGCTGGGACTGTCCACGAACGTGTGCGTCCTGGCGGCGGGGGACCGGCGCGCCCACGCCGCCGCCATGAAGGCTCTCGCGGGTTAGGACCAGGAAAGGCCACATCATGCGTTCCCTCCTCGTCGCCCTCGCCCTGGCCGCCCTGGCGGGAGCAGCCCATGCCGAGCCGCCCCCCGTCCACGGAATCGCCATGCATGGCGCCCCCAAGTACGGGCCGGATTTCAAGCAGTTCGACTACGTCAACCCCGCCGCGCCCAAGGGGGGCGACGTCCGCCTGAACGCCATGGGCACCTTCGACACCCTGAACGGCCATGTGATCAAGGGGCAGGCGGCGGCCGGTCTTTCCCTGACCTATGATACCCTGATGGCCGATTCCGCCGACGAGGCGTTCAGCGAATATGGCCGTCTGGCCGAAACCGTCACCATGCCGGACGACCGCTCGTGGGTGGCCTTCACCCTGCGCCGGGAGGCCCGCTGGCACGACGGCAAGCCGGTGACGCCCGACGACGTGATCTTCAGCCTGGAAACCCTGAAGACCAAGGGAGCGCCTTTTTACCGCGTCTATTTCGGCGACGTGGTCAAGGCGGAGCGGGTGGGCGAACGGGGGGTCCGCTTCACCTTCAAAAAGGGGGAAAACCGCGAGTTGCCGTTGACCCTGGGCCAGATGCCGATCCTCCCCAGGCATTACTGGGAAGGCCGCGACTTCGAGGCCACCACCCTGGAACCGCCGACGGGCAGCGGTCCCTACCGGATCGAAAGTTTCGAGCCCGGCCGCTATGTCGTCTACAGGCGCGACCCGGCTTATTGGGGACGGGACCTGCCGGTGAACCGGGGACTCTTCAACTTCGACCGCGTCCGCTTCGACTACTACCGCGACGCCACGGTGGCCCTGGAGGGCTTCAAGGCCGGGGCCTACGACTTCCGCGAGGAGAACGTGTCGAAGCAGTGGGCCACCGCCTACGACTTCCCCGCCGTGGCCGACGGGCGGGTCAAGAAGGAGGAATTGCACCATCACAATCCCTCCGGCATGCAGGCCTTCGCCTTCAACATCCGCAGACCCTTGTTCAAGGACCCCAGGGTCCGGCGGGCCCTGGCCCATGCGTTCGATTTCGAGTGGAGCAACAAAACGCTGTTCCATGGCCAGTATGCGCGGACGGAAAGCTATTTCGACAATTCGGAACTGGCCTCGCAAGGATTGCCCTCGCCCGAGGAACTGGAACTGCTGGAGCCCCTGCGCGGGATGGTTCCCGACGAGGTGTTCACCCAGGAGTACAAGGCCCCATCGACTGACGGATCGGGAAATCCGCGTGACAATCTCCGCATCGCCAGCGCCTTGCTGAAGGAGGCCGGTTGGGAGGTCAAGGACCGCCGGTTGGTGGACGGCAAGAGCGGAGCACCGTTCGAATTCGAGATTCTTCTGTTCGACCCGACCTTCGAGCGGCTGTCCCTGCCGTTCGCGCGCAACCTGGAGCGTCTGGGAATCAAGGCTTCGGTGCGGACGGTGGACTCGGCCCAGTACAAGAACCGGGTGGACGCCTTCGATTTCGACATGGTCGTGACCAGTTGGGGGGCGTCCCTGTCCCCCGGCAACGAACAGCGGAACCAGTGGGGCTCGGCCGCCGCCGACACCCACGGCAGCGACAACATCGTCGGCATCAAGAACCCGGCGGTGGACCGGTTGGTCGATCTGCTCATCTCCGCCCCCGACCGGAAAGCCCTGATCGCCCGCACCCGCGCCCTGGACCGGGTGCTGCTGTGGGGCCATTACGTCATTCCCAACTGGCATATCGCCTATGACCGGGTCGCCTACTGGAACAAGCTCCGCCGTCCGGACAAGGTGCCCACGCGCGGCTTCCAGTTCTTTTCCTGGTGGATCGAGCCAACGGGCGGAAAGCCGTGACCGACGCCCGCCGGGACCTCCTCTCCATCGTGACCCCGACGTTCAACGAGGAACGCAACATCCCCGTCCTCTATGAGCGGCTGAAACAGTCCCTCGATCCGCTCGACCAGGACTGGGAGTGGATCGTGGTGGACGATCATTCCGCCGACGCCAGCTTCGCCGTCGCCTCGGGCATTGCCGCCGAAGACCCGCGGGTGCGCTGCTACCGGCTGTCGCGCAACAGCGGTTCGCACGCGGCCTGTACTTGCGGGATTCACGCCTGCGACGGCGATGCCGCCGTCATCATGGCGTCCGATCTTCAGGACCCGCCGGAGCTGATCCCCTCCATGGTCCAGGCTTGGCTCGGGGGCGCTCAGGTCGTCTCGGCAGTGCGCCGCCGCCGCGAGGGGGAGAAGGGGTCCACGATTTTTCTCGCCAACCTGTTCTACTGGATCATGCGGAACGTTCTCGGGATGGCCTGGATGCCCGCGACCGGGGCCGATTTCATGCTGATCGACCGCCGGGTGGTGGCCGCCTTCCGCCGCCACCAGGAAAGAAACGTACACCTGTTTGCCCTCATCACCTGGATGGGCTTCCGCCAGCAGGACATTTTCTACGACAAGCAGGCCCGGTTGCACGGCCGCTCGGGGTGGAATCTGGCCCGGCGCATCAAGCTCGCCATCGACACGGTCACCCCTTTCAGCTACCTGCCGATCCGCTTCATGTCGCTGACCGGCGTGACGGTGGCCTGCGGCGGGTTCCTCTATGCCCTGTTCATCATCGCCAAGACCCTGCTCACCGGCAGGGAGGCGCAGGGATGGGCCTCTCTGATGGTGGCGATCCTCGTGATCGGCGGCCTGATCATGGTCATGCTGGGCATTTTGGGCGAGTACGTGTGGCGCGCCTACGAGGAAGCCCGGCGGCGTCCCGCCTTCATCGTCGAGAGCGAGGTGGACCGGCGTTCGGCCCGGTCCGAAGACCCCCGATGCAAGGACTGACCGCCAGTATCGTGCCGGCGGCCGGCGCGGTCGTCTTCCTTCTGTCCTACCCCCTTTTGCGTCATCTGGCCACGGCCACGGACTGGCGACCGTCTGTCCCGACGCTGTTCGTCGCTTGGCTGTGCGCCTATCTTCTCGTCTATTTCCTGTGCGGACCGGCGTCCTTCATCGCCTGGGACGGGGAAGGGAATTTGGCCGTGGCGATGCACCATTACATGGCCACGGGCCATGACGGCGGCCGGTTTTCCCACGCGATCGGCGGCGGACAGGACATGTACACCTGGTTCGTCGGCATGCAGTTTCTGAACCCGGAGCCCTTGCTGTTCCATGTGTTCCCGACCTGGGTGGCCGTGCTGGCGCACAAGGCCGCGATCGGCGCCCTCGGATTTGTCGGAAGCTATCTCCTGGCAAGACGGGTCGCCCCTCACTCCTCCATGCTGGCCCTCGCCCTCGCCATGCTCTATCCGGTTTCCCACGACTATCTGCTGACCTACAGCACCGAATTCGGAACCGGCTTCGCGGCGATTCCCCTGGTCGTCCATCTGTGCGTCGCCAGAACGGGAGCGCGGACTTACTGGCCGTGGGTTTTCGTCGCCGCAACGATCATCGCCGCCGCCGAGCCCATGAAGGTTTTCCCGGCGTTGCTGGTGGCCTACGTCGGCGTGGCGGTTCTCCTGCCGGGGGTGTCCCTCCGCCGCGCCGCCGCCGGTTTCCCCTGCGGGGGTCCTTCACTACACCGTTCTCGCCCAGGGAGAGATGCCGCCGCGACTCGACCTCCCCGAATCGGAAGCCCCCGGATCGGAGGCGAAAGCGCCCGTGGCCGACGGTGGTATCGGCGACGGCATCATGCGGGTGACCGAGGTCGAATACATCGAAAGCCGGCATGCCTACTCGATGGCCATGCCCCTCGCCCCGGACGAGGCCCCTCGGGAGGAGCCGCGCTTCGTGTCGGGGCCGAACCGGGTCGAGACCATGATCGACCACATCTTCAACTCCATCTTCGACCGCCGGACGAAGGAAGGTTGAAGGAAGGTTGAAGAGGGCCGGACTCTACAACGGTTTCAACAGATCGGAGAAGGCGGACAGGAGGGGACGGATGCTGTCCGCCGCGCGCCGCTCCATCTCCCGGTAACGGCGCAGGGCGTCGGCGCCGAGGGGGGTGAGACGGGCGCCGCCGCCGCCCGCGCCCCCGGTCGTGCGGGCGATCAGGTCG
>JADGDA010000140.1 GCA_015228695.1 Alphaproteobacteria bacterium | reverse complement strand
CAGTCGTTTGATTGTGTGAACTAAACGCGGTTCAATCAGTCCGAACTGGACCGCCATCGCCACCGCCTGAATACGGGACGACGCGCCCAGGGTGTTCATGGCGTTGCCGACATGAAAGGTGACCGTGCGTTCGCGGAGGCCAAGTTTTTCGCCGATTTGCGCGGTCTGATAGCCGCGCGCCGCCCACAGGAGGCACTCGCGCTCGATCGGCTTCAAGGGCGGCGGGACTGGCCCGGCGGCGGGTGATGGAACGAGGCGGGCGGTCGTTTCGATGAGGTTCATCGCCCCGAGAGCCAAAGCATCGACAACGTCCCGAGGATGCTCGCCGTGCGGGTCGCGGAAGCGGGCGACGATGAACAGGCCGAACAGACCGGCCGGAGCCCGAATCGGTACCGCGACCCCGGCGGTAAGACCGAAACGGGCGGCCTCGCGGGCGATCCTCCGCTGGCGCCGGGTCAGCGGCGCCGGCGGGGTTCCGGTCCATGTCACCGGCAACACCGAGCCGAGGCAGGTGCCGACGACGCAGTCGTCCTCGTGGTAGCGCCGCAGCCAGAAACGATCCAGCCATTCCGGCGCGATCGTTCCGACCGCCTCCGACCGCTCGATGAAGCCGGAAGCGTCCGGCGGCAATCGCGTCCAGGCCAGAAGATGGTGGGCATAGCCGAGCGCGCGGGCGAACGCACCCGCCGCCCCATCGATATCGCCCAGGGCCGTCGCCTCGCCCAGAGCCGCCCGCAATGTCGTCAATGATTCATGCATCGTGATCCCCCGATCCCCGAGCAGCGATCCTGTCGCCGCACCTGGGGGCATGAAGGGAACGGGGGCGGTTTTGCCCAGGTGCGGACGGCCCGTGTGGAGGAACGGAAAAAGGGGCTCCGAACCGTCCATGGCCGACATGGAGACGATGCGGGAGGACCATCATGCTGGCCGTGACACGAGACGACAGGATTTCTTCGAGCGGGACGGATCCCATGGAGGACCGCCCATTGGCGCCGTACGCCCGGAGGCGATCCTCCGTGGCGCGGCCCTGGCCGTCGTGGCGCGGCGTTCTTCTCTGGACCGTGGTGCTGGGCGGGATGCTGGCCATGGCCGGGTTGGTCTGGTGTCTGCACGACCTGCCGGCGACCGCCACGCTGAAATCGACGGCGGTGCGGTCGTCGATCACGTTGCTGGCGCAAGACGGTTCGATGCTGGCCGAAATCGGCGATCCGCACGGCGAGGACGTGACGCCGGACCGCCTGCCGCCCATCTTGGCCGCGGCGGTGATTGCAACGGAGGACCGGCGTTTCTTCTCCCACCCCGGCATCGACCCGATCGGCATCGGCCGGGCATTGGTGGAGAACATGCGCTCGGGCGTGGTCGCCCAGGGCGGGAGCACGATCACCCAGCAATTGGCGAAAATGGCGTTCCTGTCCCCCGAGCGGAGCTGGAAGCGCAAGGTCCAGGAGGCGGTGCTGGCGCTTGGACTCGAACGCCGGTACGGCAAAGCGGAACTGTTGGCCCTGTATCTGAATCGCGCCTACTTCGGGGCCGGAGCCTATGGCGCCGACGCGGCCGCCCGCCGCTACTTCGACAAGCCGGCGCGGAATCTGGGCCTGGCCGAGGCGGCGATGCTCGCCGGAGCGTTGAAGGCGCCCTCACGTTACAATCTGGTGGCCGACCGCGATGCCGCCGTCGGCCGTGCCGAGGTCGTGCTGGCCGCCATGCTCGACGCCGGCGCCATCGGCGAAGAGGAAGCCGCCAGGGCGCGGGTGGAACTGTGCCGTCTCGTTCCCAAGGTCAGAACACCGGCCCGCGGCTGGTTCGCCGACTGGGTGATCGAGCAGGTGCGTGGAATGCCCGAAACCTGGGGACGCGGCGTGGTCGTGACGACCACGGTTGACGTCGGCCTCCAGGAAACGGTGGAAAAGCGGCTGGAGACGATGCTCGCCGGCGTCGGTGTCAGGGACAAGGTCGGTCAGGGCGCCGTGGTGGTGATGACGCCCGAAGGCGCCGTCCGGGCGCTGGTCGGCGGACGCGACCACGCCGTCAGCCCCTTCAATCGCGCCATTCAGGCGAAGCGTCAGCCCGGATCGCTGTTCAAGACCTTCGTTTATCTGGCGGCGATCGGCAACGGCATCCACCCGGACGACACCATTCTCGACGCGCCGGTGCGGATCGGAAACTGGAGTCCGGACAACTATCTCGGCAGGTATCGCGGCCAAGTGACGCTGCGCGCCGCCTTCGCGCAATCGCTGAACGCCCCGGCCGTGCGGCTGGTGGACAAGGCGGGTGTCGACGCGGTGATCCGGACCGCCCGCCGCCTCGGCGTCGAATCCGGTCTGCGGCGGGATGCGACGCTCGCGCTCGGCAGCAGCGAGGTGAATCTGCTGGAAATGACCGGCGCACTGGCCTCGCTGGCTTCCGGCGGCATCGGCGCCGGTATCCACGGCATCACCGAGATCCGCGACAGCGATGGGACGGTTCTCTTCCGGCACGAAGCCGGGGGGGCCGCTCCCGTCGCCGCACCGGCGGAAGTGGCGGCGATGCACGACATGATGTCGGAAGTCGTCCACTCGGGGACCGGCAAGGCGGCGGCGCTCGACCGTCCGGCCGCCGGCAAGACCGGGACCAGCCAGGGCTATCGGGACGCCTGGTTCGTCGGCTTCACCGGCGATCTGGTTGCCGGCGTATGGATGGGCAACGACGACGCCTCGCCGATGCGCAAGGTGGTGGGCGGCGGCCACCCGGCCGGCCTGTGGCGGGAAGTGATGACGGCCGCCCATGCGGACCTGCCGGTGCGGCCACTCCGCACACCGGATGTCGAACAGCCGACCGGCGAGATTCCGGTGTCCGGCCGGTTCCGGCTGGAACCCCATGACCAGGCTGATCTGGCGGACGGGGAAGACGCGGAATCCGTGCTTCAGTGGATCACCGGAGGCTGAGAGCCTGTCCGGAGGGCCGGGGAAAATATCGCCCGGCCCTTCCATGGATGTCGTGAAGGTTCCGTTTTCTTTAAGGAAGGCGAAAACGATGTTCGGACGGACAAGGACGGCAATGGCCCTGGCCACGATGGTATCGGCCATGGGCATGATCGCGGGGCCCGGCGGCGCGGAGGCCGGAATGCGGGCGCTTCTGGTGGCGCGGACGGGGGCTTCCGGAGATGGGGACGGCGGGCTGGCCGGTCTGCGGATGGCCCTGCGGCGATATGGCGGGGCGGGCGACATCAAGGTGTCCACCCTGGCGGACCCGGAGGCAATGGCCGGAGCGGTCCGTGCCTTCCTGTCCACGCCGAACCAGGGCGATGACCTGCGGCTGGTATGGGTTTCCGGCGGCGGTTACGGTTCTCCCGGTTCGGTGTGCCCGCCGTGGTCCGAGGAGGCGGTGCGGCCAGCCGGCCCTTCTATTATCGTGGCGCCGGCCTGCTTCAAGGTGCTGGTCCAGCCCGCAACCCCGTATGAGCACCTCGACGCGGCAAAGCCGGACGACGACGGCGACGACGCGTTGCTGTCCGCGATTACTCCCGGCGTTGCGTTTTTCAGCACGCCGGATGTCCTGGGGGGCTCTGTCGCCGCCGTGACCACGGCCCTGGCCGATATGCTGCGGACCCGTGCGGAGGCATCCTTGGTGACGGCTCTGTCCTGCCACCAGCCCCCGAACGGGCCATCCCTTGCCGCCGATTTTTCCCCCAGCGCCGGGGCCTGGGGCCTCCATGCCGCCTGCCCACCGGCCGGCGGTTCGATGAATGTCGCTGCGGTCGCCCCACCATTCTCCAAGACGCCGGCTCCCAAGACGCTGGCCCCCAAGACGCTGGCCCCCAAGACGCTGGCTCCCAAGACGCCGGCTCCCAAGACGCTGGCCGGGGCTCCCCCCCCGCTCCAGACCACTCATTCGATTCCCGTCAAGCCCCCGACGACCTCCGCCGCTCCGCCGCCCTCCGAGAGGCGGTCCACCCCGCTCCAGACCGCCCGTTCGATTCCCGTCGAACCCCCGATGACGTCCGCCGCTCCGCCGCCCAAGCAGGACGTTCAGCATATTCCAGCCGGGGCGGGAAAGATGCGCTTCGTATCGCCGGTCGACGGCCGAGTGGTTTCCGCCTTCGGCTCCATCCCCACACCCGGTGGAGCGGCGAACAAGGGTATCGATTTCGAAGCGTCACCCGGCGCCATCGTGAAGGCGGCGGACGGCGGCGAGGTTGTGTTCGTCGGCGAGCTTCCGCGCTATGGCACGGTCGTCGCCATCAAGCACGACAATAACTGGGCAACGGTATATGGCCTCGCCACCAATATTCGCGTCGCCAAGGGAGCCAAGGTCGCCAAGAACCAACCTTTCGCCGAGATCGATTCAAACACGAAACTCCTTCATTTCGAGATTCGACAGAAGGGCAAGGCGATCGATCCACGATCGTTGTTGTCTCCGATCAGTTGACGTTTCGGGGGGAGGAGCACATGGCCATGAAATGTCTTATCATCGCAATCGGCCTCGCCGCCGCCCTGACGGTCTCCGGCGCGCAGGCCATGACGGTCGCGGTCGTTGGGGACTCCATTTCCCTCGGCCTGGCTCGGGAACTGGCCCGCCTCGACGACGCCAACAAGGTGAAATCCTGGGGCGTCACCGGTTCGGGCCTGACGTCGACCAGACGGGTCAGTTGGCCGGAGCGCGCCGCCGAAGTTGCCGCAAGCAGGCCGAATGTGGTGATCGTGCAGATTGGCACCAATGACGCCGTCGGCTCACTGCCCAGAGACTACCGCGGCAGGGTGGCGGCCTTCCTGGCGCCGTTCAGAGGAACGCACCTCATCTGCCTGAGGCCGTTGCCGCCGGTCAGGCGCGATATCGTGCGTGGCATGCCCGCCGTCGAGGCCGCGCTGCGGGAGGGCTGTCGGAAGGCGGGTGCCGAGTGGCTGGACGTCTCCATGGTCCCCGCCAGCGAGTGGGCAGGTGACGGAGTGCATTTGACGGCATCGGGGTACGGGCGGCTAGCCAAGTCCGCTTTGGCGGCTCTGAAGCGCTGAGCGGGGCCAGCCGGCGGAATCCCCAACCGCATTGCAATCGTCCGAGTGATCGCCATGTTCCCGAAGGGGAGGGAATGGGGTTGCTCGTTGGTCGGAAACGCGGATAATAGGCGCACTTTTTACGGGGGATAACGACGGCATGGCGCAAAATCTGGACTGTGAGGGGCGGACCGCGTTCCTGGGAATCGATCCCGACACCCGCAGGTTGTTACGGGAGTTTCGTGATATTCTCGCTCCCCACATCGACGGCATCCTGGATTCCTTTTATGCCCATATGACCTCGAACGGGCAGATGGCCGCCCTGTTCACATCCCGCGAGTCCCTGAACCGCGCGCGGGCGATGCAGAGGCGGCACTGGCTCGAAGGGGTGTTTTCCGGCGATCTGAGCGATGCCTATCTGGCGCAGGTGGCGGCCATCGGCAGGGCCCACGAGCACGTCGGGTTGGAGCCGCGCTGGTACATGGCCGGTTACTGCTTCGTCCTGAACGAGCTTGTCGCTTTGACGGTTTCCGCGTTTCGCAAGAAACCGGAGAAGGCCGCGGCGATGGTTGCCGCCGTCAACAAGGCGGTCTTCCTGGACATGGATCTGGCCATCTCGGTGTACCTGGACACGGCGCGGGCGACGGCGGCCGAGATTTTGAACAGCCACGCCGACCGTCTGGAACAGGAGGTCCACGGCGCGGTGCGGACCGTTTCCCAATCTGCCGCCGCCCTGCATGCGACCGCCGTCGGCATGGTGGCCACCGCCGAAAACGCGAGCCAGCATTCCCGCTCGGTCGCGGATGCCGCCGGGGAGGTGGCGTCCAACGTCGATTCCGTGGCCGCCGCCGCCGAGGAACTGTCGTCCTCGATCACCGAGATCAGCCGTCAGGCGGCGGACTCCTCGCGCAAGTCGGAGGAGGCGGTGCGCGAGGCGGACCGGACCAACGCCAAGGTCGAGGGACTGGCCACCGCCGCGCGGAAGATCGGGGCCGTGGTCAAGCTGATCAACGACGTCGCCAGCCAGACCAACCTTCTCGCCCTGAACGCCACCATCGAGGCCGCGCGGGCCGGAGACGCCGGAAAGGGCTTCGCGGTGGTGGCCAACGAGGTCAAAAGCCTCGCCAAGCAGACGGCCAAGGCGACGGAGGAGATTTCCGCCCAGATCGCCTCCGTGCAGGCGGCGACCGAGGAATCGGTCAAGGCGATCAAGGCGATCACCGTTTCCATCGGCGAGATCAGCGAAATCGGCGGCGCCATCGCCGCCGCCGTCGAGGAACAGGGCGCGGCCACCAAGGCCATCGCCAACAATGTCGACCAGACCGCCAAGGGAACCGGGGATGTGTCGCGCAACATCGCCGGCGTCAACGACGCCGCCTCCGAGACCGGAAGGGCCGCCGGTCAAGTGCTCGACGCCGCCCACGAACTGTCCGTTCAATCGGCCCGGCTGCGCGAGGACGTGGACCGCTTCATCGCCCATATCCGCAACGGCTGAACGACGTCTGTTCTCCGCCCTCAATCGCCGGGCGGCCTCCGGCCTTGGCTTTCGGCGCAGGAGCGCCGGCCCGCAGTCGCGGGCTCCAGCGGCCATTATGAATGACCGCTGGTTCACTCGCCGAAGCGCAGGCCCGTCTTTTTCAGGATTTTGGAACTGTAGAGCACCTCGTGGGCGCGGGCGGAGGGGCCCAGCAGGGCGGCAATCTCGCGGACTTTGGCCTCCACCTCGTCGCGGCCACGGCCATGGACCATGGCGAACAGATTATAAGGCCACAGCGGCGGGTGGCGCGGACGCAGGTAGCAATGGCTGA
>JADGDA010000013.1 GCA_015228695.1 Alphaproteobacteria bacterium | reverse complement strand
GGTTCTCCGCCCTCCGCCGCCGCCGTGGTGGTGGGGGCGGTCAAGACGATCATCAAGACGGTGGCCGCCGGGAGCCGGACTCCGGTGGCCAAGTCGGCGCCCGTGGAAAGTGACGGCGGGGCCTCGCGGGCCTTGGCCGTAAGACAGGACGGTTCTCCCTCCGCCGCCACCGGGGCTCCCCCCCCGTCCAAGCCTGGTCCCAAGCCCGAGATGGTTCTTCCGGCGACCTATTTCTCCGATGACGAGATATTGACCGATTTCCCGGATGGGGAGGACATGGACGAATCGGGGCGGAGCGATGACGCGGTTCCCCCCGCGCCCCCGAAGGACGACTTCGACGACATCATCGACAGGACCAGGGATTCGCTCAATCAGAGCATTGCCACGCTGATGGAGCGGCAGCGCGGTTCCACGGAAGTCGTGGACCCCACCATTGAATCCAGACGCAGGGACATGCTGGCCGAGATGGAGGCGAGCATCATCGAGCAGAAAAACACCATCCTGAACCGGATCATGGCCTGGGCCGAGGCCGAAAGACAGCGTCTGGAGGAATGGACCGACAAGGAGTACAGGGCCGAGATGGATGTACTCCGCAAAAAATTCAACGAAAGGATCGATTCGGAGTTCAGCACCATCAGCGAATATTTCTCCGCTCTCGTGGAAAGCATCGAGCACGCCGCGGAAACGGAAACGCGGAAACTGCACGACGAGGCCGCTTCTCCCTCTTTCCCTGCGGAACGGACTCCAGATTAACGAAAAACCGACACACTTCACTGTCTGGTTTGAGCCAGAAGGAGGCCCGTGGATGCGCGGGCCAAGCCCGCGCATGATGACTAATGGTTGCGATTCGGGGTGTTCTGGATTCCGTGCCCTAGGGCGCCACGACGCTGACGTCCTGGCCGCGCACGGTCTTTCCGATCACCTCGACCAGGGGGCCGACCAGGGCCGCCGCCGTTTCGCCGCCTTCCCGCCCCGTCGAATCGGCCACGGCCCAGCCCTGCCAAAGGCGGCGTCCGTTGGCGCGGCTGCTGATGGCGAGTTCCAGCCGCACCGATCCCCCATAGGCGGCGCCGGGGGACCCTTCCTCGCCGGTCCGGGTCGAGAACAGCTTCAGCCGGGCGCTGTAATCGTCCCGGCCCGCAGTGCTGCTGTTGCCCCGCACCTCAAGGCGGCTTGTCGGTTCATCGGGCCTGCCGTCGCCGACGGTGTTGCGGAGATCGAAGCTCAGGATCAGCGGCGCATTCGCGGAAATCCCATAGCCCGCCGCCGCGAGGCGTCCCTCGATCTCGGACTTGAGCGCCTTGTTGGCGTCCGAGTCGTCGTAGAGGCGCACCTCGAACCGTCCCGTCTCCTCCATGGGCGAGAAGAGCACGGAACTCAGCCGCGCCGCGACCGTTCCCGCCGCGAGGGCCTCCCCGGCCACCCCCGTCACGGCGACGGCCACCGCCAAGATACGGACCCACTTCATCGACATCCCCCTTATCCCCCCGCCGGCATCAGATATACTTCGACAGACTGAGGTCCGAAATCCTGGCCAGCGTCTTCATCGCGATTTCCAGCGTGTTGCTGTCGCTTTGCAGACGGGTGATGGCTTCGAGGGGATCGATGTTCTCCATGTCCGCCGTCCGGCTGTCGAGGAAGGTCATGTAATCCTGGTGGCGCTTGTTGGTGTCGTCGAGGATGACGGCATTGCGGCCCAGGGTGTTCTGCACATCGACGATGCCGCTGGTGCTTTCGTTCGGCAGGGCGGACGCCGAATGCTGGAGGGAGTCGCCCAGGAGATTGATCGCGACCCGGACCCGGCCCGAATTGTTGAGAAGATCGCCCTGGGCGACCATCCCCATGGCACGGAAGGCTTTCTCGAAGGCTCCGTCGGTGGCGTTGATGCCCAGCGTGATGGTGCGGTCCTCGTCGACCCGGTGCGCGAGTTGCATCTGGTCGCCGTCGTAGTAGTTGTTGGGCAGCGTCGCGGAGATGGTTCCCCCGCCCGGAAGCGCCTCGGTCGCGGCGGGGGCCGGGGTCACGGTCAGCACGTTGCCGGTGTTGGCGGTGATGGTGTAGGTCGCATCGTTGGCGCCCGTCGTCGCCCCGGCGATGGTGATCGTCGCGCCGATCGGCAGAGCCGCGAACACCCGGGGCGTGATGGTGGGGACCGCCGTCGCCGCCTCGTCGGTGGGGGCGGGATAGACGGTCATGGTGGTCCCGTCGTTGCTGATCACCGTGAACGTCGTGTTGTTCGAGGCCGAGCCGGCGACGGTGAACTTGGAGCCGATCGCCAAGCTGGAGAATCCGTTCGCGGTTCCCGCCGTAATCGTGCTGGTCCCGCTGGCAAACGTGGCGGTGCCGAAGGTCGCGTTGGTGACGCTCGGGGTGGCGGTGATGGTGCTGGCGCCGTTGCTCAGGGCATAGCCCACCGACTCGAAGGTCGTCGATGTCAGGGAGGTATTGCCCAACTGCTGCGCCCGCGTCACCGGGAAGTCGGCGCCGGTGCCGGGATAGGTGGTCTGGAAGCCGGACACCGAGGTGTAGGCGAAGTCCACGGGCTTCACGTCCGTCTTGCCGCCGGCGAACAGGTAGCGGCCATCGACGCGGGTGTTCAACAGGAACTCGACGTCCTTCATGGCGTTGAAGGCCAGGGTCTGGATGTTGTTGATTTCCTGGGTCGGATTCGCAACCGTGGTCAGGTCGAGCTGGGAAAAGGTGACCAGGGCGCTGCGGAACTTGGTCACGGCCTTTTCCACCGAGGTGACCTGGGTTTCCTGAATCTTCAGCCGGAGCTGGGCCGTCGTGTTGTTCTCGACGTAGCGGTTCAGGTTCGTGCGCTGATTCTCGAAGCTCACCAGCCGGAGCGAGTCGAAGGCGACGCCCGCGTAGTTCTGGGACTTCTTGTTCGTCGACACCTGAACTTGAGCGTCGTCCACCCGCTTGCGGACCGTCATCATGCGGTCCACCAGGATCTGGTTGTTGACCAGTGTCGCAACCCGGGCCATGGCCGTGCCCTCCCTTGAGCCTATTGGATCAGACTGTTCAGAACGTCGAGCATCTGCTGCGTGGTCGAAATCACCTTGGCCGCCGCCGCATAGGCGTGTTCATACATCATGAGCTTTGACAGCTCTTCGTCAAGGTTGACGGCGGAGATTTCCGCCGATTTCTGAGTGAGGGCGTCATGCAGGCCCTTTTGGTATTCCAGCGCGGTCTGGTTGGACGCGGTGGCCGAGGCCGCGAGCGACACGAACGTCGCCGCGTGATCGGCAAAGGTGCGGCTGGTCCCGCTGATATCGCCCGCGACCCGGAACGACACCGGAGTCGTCGAAAGGTCGGAGAGCTGGTTGGCGGTGGTGTTGTCGCCGGCGCTGACATAGTACTTCAGGGTATCCGAGTTGTAGAGGACGGCGCCCCGGCTCATCTTGGACGGCGCGGCGTTGATCTCGGAGCGGACCGCGAAGAGGCTCGCCAGACCGGCCGCCGACTTGGTCAGGCCGATGTTGGTGAGCGTGGCGCTGCCGGTCGTCTCGGTGACCTGCATCTCGTTGCCCGCGATGTTCGCAAGACGCAGACGGTACCCGCCGCCCTCGGGAATCACCGTGGCCTTGACCACCGCGCTGAGGGTGGTGTTGGCGTTGATCCGCGTCGCGATGTCGGACAGCTTGTCGGTGGCGCCGATGACGATCGTGCCGATCGATCCCGTCGAGATCCGGAAATCGAGCGTGCCCCCGGCCCCGGTGACGTCCGTGGCGGACATGATCTGGGAATCCCAGGTGGAATTGGTGCGCTCCGCGACGAACATGTCGTTGAGACCGAAGAAATTCGCGAACCCCGAGACGGTCTCGTCGACCCCCGCGCCGTTGCCGGTGTCGGCGTTGAACTGGACGGTGGCGTCCTGTCTCGTCGCGCCCGACCCGATGACCTCCCCCGTCACCACGACCGCCTCGTCGCGGAAGCCGATGCCGTAGGTCGTCGTCTTCAGATCGATGGCGAACTTGCCATTGGCGTCGACCTCCACCGTCGCGGTCGCCGTCCCCGCCTGGGCCCGAAGCCAAGTCTGGAGCGCCCCCGCCACGCCGGTGACGCCGGTGCCGTCATCGACGACCACCGCGCCCGCGCCGATCAGGGTCTTCACCGTGGTGGTGGCGTATTGGGCGCCGCTGCTGTCGAACAGGGTGACGACGGTGTCCCCGGCGCTCATCTTGACGGTCGAGGTGGCCGGCTCGATGAGCGTGCGCGTTCCGGTCATCTTGTTCGGCATGTCGGGATAACTGGTGCCGCGATTGTGGATCTGGTTGAACTGGTCGCGCATGTTGCGCGCAAGCTCGTCCAGTTCCGCCTGCATGTTGGGCAGCAGCTTGTCCCGGAGGTCGATCGCGGATTTCATCGATCCCAGGCGGACGTCGGCGGTGATATCGACGCCGCTCACCTTGATGCCGGTGAAATCGGAATTGGCCGCCGTCTGCATCGCGTTGACCGACGTCAACGCCGTGTGGGTCACCGTGATCGCGGAATTGTCCACCAGGGTGGCGCCGGAGGTGGTGTAGACCACCACCGCGCCGTTTTCGCGGGCGAATGACTGGACGTCGATGATCGAGGACAGCTTCTTGAGCGCCTCGTCGCGCTTGTCTTCGAGGTCAGCGGCCCCGCGCTTGGTGGCGAGGTCGTGGACGATCTTGTTGTTGAGATTGGAGATATCGGTCAGCAGGGAATTGACGCTCAGGATGCTGTCTTCGATGTTGCGGTCGGCCAGGGCGCGGAGGTCCTGGATATCCGTGCTCAACGAGTTCAGCTTTTCCGCGGTCCGCACCGCCGCGTCGATGGCGCTTGCCTGGGCGGTGGACTTGTCGGGACTGACGGCGAGGCTTTCCAACTCATCGCCCAGGGCGCTGACGATGTGGGCCACGGACGAATTGGTTTCCGGGGTGCCGAACAGGTCCTGGATGCGGGTGTAGAACTGGTCCAGCGTCTGATAACCGCTGAGAGTCGCGCCCTCCTTGAGGATGCTCCGCATCAGGCCCTGGTCCACCTCGCGGGTCGGGAGCCCGACCTCGACGCCGGCGCCCCGCCCGGACAGGACGCGGCTGACCTGGTTGAATTCCTTGCGGGTATAGCCCGGAGTGTTGACGTTGGCGATGTTCTGGGAAATCAGATCAAGGCCGTTCTGCGACGTCATCAGGCCGCTTACTGCGGCTCCCAGTCCAAGCGTCAGTGTCATGACCGCTTCCTCCGCCCCGCGCGGGGGGCTTTCAAGTCAAATGTCCTGGTCGAACGTCAAGGCCGTTTCGTGGCCTTTCCCCGGATCGCCGACCATTCTGCCGGCGTCCGAATAGGTGCTGGTGGCTCCCGTCTTCGTTTCCTTGACCGCCTCGATGATCGTCTGCACCAGCCGCCGCGACGCGTCGACGTTGGCCTTGAGCAGGCGGCCGTTGGTCCCGGCGCTCGCATCGAGCCTGAGGCCGAGTTTCTTCAGGGCCAGCCGCCGTTCCGGGGCGAGGCCGTTGAGAACCTCGCGGTTGGCGGCGATTGCCTTCATGTGATCGGCATAGAGCCGGGTCAGGCTTTCCTTGCGTTCGGCAAGCTCGCGCACCTTGGCGAAATCCAGCTTCTTGAGCGCGGCGTTCTCGGCGTCGAGGTGGTCGGCCAGAAGCTTCGCGGCCTCGAACAACATCTCCGGGGCCCCGGCGCCGGGAGCGGTGGCCGGTCCCGATGGACGCGGCGGCAGATTCCTGGCCGACAGGGGCCGGGGGGCGGGGCTTCCCATCACCGGCGCGGCCATCTTGCCGACGACGCCGTCGCCGGAAGCCGGCTTCTGGGCCGTCTTGGCGGGCGCCGGTCTCGTCAGGGGTCTTTGCGGTGTCATTGTCTGTGCTCCCCTTGGGCTTCAAGCATCGTGCGCATCACGGCGTCGGCGACGCCGATGCCGCCGGAACGGGCCACGATCTTTCCGTATTCGTCCACCAGCATGGAGCGGAACATCTGCTCGCCCTCGCCGCCGCCGAACATGCCGTCTGTCTCCAGTCCCTGGAACATCGGCTGCAACATCTGGCCGATGAACATCTCCTCGAACTGCTTGGCGCTCTTGCGGATCTGCTCGGGCGAGCCGTGGCCGCGCAGGGCGGGCTGGGGCCGCGAGGCGTCAAGGGCGATCGATGCCTGGGTCTGCATGGAGCCGCTCATCACATCACCTCGATTTCGGCCTGGAGGGCGCCCGCCGCCTTGATGGCTTGCAGGATGCTGATCATATCACGCGGGCCGACGCCAAGCGAGTTCAAGCCGTTAACCAGGCTTTGCAGCGACACGCCGCCGTCCATCAGGGTCAGCTTCTTGTCCTTGCCCTCGTCCACCTCGATGTCGGAACGCTCGACGGTCGTGGTGGCGCCGGTGGTGGAGAACGGCGACGGCTGCGACACCTGGGGGGTCTCGGTGACCCGGATGGTCAGATTGCCCTGGGCGATGGCGACGGTGGAGATGCGCACGTTGTCGCCGATCACGATGGTGCCCGAATTCTCGTCGATGACCACGCGGGCGACCTGATCCGGCTCGATGCGCAGTTGCTCGATGTCGGTCATCAGGGCCACGGTGTCATCCTTGTAGTTGGTGGGAACGGCCATTTCCACGGTTCCCGGATCGGACGAACGGGCGGCCTCGGTGCCGAGGAAGGCGTTGATGGCCTGGGCGATCCGGCGCGCGGTGGTGAGATCGGGGTTGCGCAACGCGATGCCGATCGATTTCAGCGACCCCAGACTGAAGGGAATCTCGCGCTCGACGATCGCCCCGCTGGGAACGCGGCCGCTGGTGGGGACGCCCTTGACCACGCTGGAGCCGCTCTTGCCGGACGCGGAGAAGCCGCCGGTCTGAATCTGGCCCTGCCCCACCGCATAGACCTCGCCGTCGGCGCCGATCAGCGGGGTCACCAGAAGGTTGCCGCCGAGCAGGCTCTTCGCATCGCCCAGCGCGCTGACGTTGACGTCGATCCGGCTGCCCTGACGGGCGAACGCGGGCAGGGTGGCGGTGATCATCACCGCGGCGATGTTCTTGGGCTTGAGGGCGCTGGACTGGTCGCGGGTGTTGACGCCCAGACGCTCCAGCATGCCGATCAGGCTTTCCTTGGTGAAGGCCATGGTGTCGCTGTCGCCGGTGCCGTTGAGGCCGACCACCAGCCCGTATCCCACCAGCAGGTTCTCGCGCACGCCCTGGAAGTCGGCGATGTCCTTGATCCGCGAGTTGGCTTCCGCCGGAGCGCACATGCCGCCCACCACCAGACCGGCCGCAACCGCCACCGTCGGCAGAAGCCGCAGCATCCGGCGGGTGAAGGCTTTCGTGGACCGGGCGAGGGACTGTGTCATGGCGCTCTACCTTCCTGGCTTCCTCAAGTCTCGTTTCCTTCCGGGGCGCGGACGGCGGAGCCATCGTTTCCCGGACTTCACGCCCCAGTCTTCATGCGAACGCCGTGCCACGTCTTGCTGTGATCGTTTTCCATTGATTTGCCTCATATTTTTCTTTTTCCGCCATGGGTTCCCGGCAAGGGATCGGAAGTTTCGACCGGGGAAGGCAGGCAAGAATTGCCGCGTGGCGCTCCGGCTCCGAATCGGATAAGATCGCGGCCTCGGAACAGGATTCCCCCATTCCCGCAAGCTCCGGCTCGATGAACGCTTCGACGCGATTGCATGATTCTCCGCCCCGGCTGGCCGTATTCGATGTCGACGGCACCCTGGTGGACGGACAGCACAAGATCATTTCCGCCATGAACGAGGCCTTCCTCGCCCACGGCCACCCCGTTCCCTCGCCCGACGTGGTGCGCGGCACCATCGGACTGTCCCTGGTGGAGGCGGTCGCCGCTCTGCTGCCCGGCTTCGATCCGCATTATCACGAGCGGGTGGCGCGGACCTATGGCGACATGTTCGCGGCCCTGCGCCAGCGTCCCGGACAGGTCGACAACGTATATCCGGGCGCCATGGAAGCGTTGGCGGAGCTGCGGGATGCGGGGATGCTGCTGGGCATCGCCACCGGAAAATCGCGGCGCGGCGTGCTCGCCCTGCTGGAGCGGACGGGAATGGACGAATTCTTCTCGACGATCCACACCGCCGACGACGGCCCCGGAAAGCCCCACCCCGCCATGCTGAAGCTGGCCATGACCGAGGTCGGAGCGGAACCGGGGCGAACCGTGATGGTGGGCGACACGACCTATGACATGGCGATGGCGCGGGCGGCGGGCGCGTCGGCGTTGGGGGTCGGGTGGGGGTATCATTCGACCGAGGCGTTGAAAATCGCGGGCGCCCACGAAATCGTCGCGGACTTCACCTCGCTCATCGAAGCGGTGATCTATTTGACGGGAGAACATTAATGCGCGCACGCACGATTCTCTTTGCCCTGGGGGGGCTCATCGTCACGGCCGGCGTGGCCGGCGTGATCGTCCTCAAGTCCGTGGACGTCAACCGTTATCGCGGGATCATCGCCTCGGAGGCGGAAAAGGCCACCGGCCGCAAGCTGGTGATCGCGGGCGATCTGGCCCTGTCGATTTCCCTGTCGCCCTCGGTGGTGGCGCAGGACGTGAGTTTCGCCAACGCTCCCTGGGGCTCGCGCCCGTCCATGGCGCAGGTGAAACGCTTCGAGGCCGAGGTGGCGCTGATGCCGCTCCTCGGCGGTCAGATCAAGATCGAGCGGTTCGTGTTGATCGAGCCCGATATTCTTCTGGAAACCGATGCCAAGGGACGGGGCAACTGGGAGTTCGAGAAACCGCCGGCGGAGACGGGAACCACGACGCAGGACCCCGCCGCGCGGGAGGACGCCACGGCGGGGTCCGCTCCGTCGATGGCGGTCAGCCGGGTCCGGATCGAAAAAGCCCGCCTCACTTGGCGCGACGGGGCCACCGGCAAGGCGGAGACCGTCGCCCTCGACCGCTTCACCGCCGAGGCCAAGGATTTCTCCAGCCCCATCGCCCTGACCCTGGCGGGCGTCGCCGCCGGGATTCCGCTGGACGTCCAGGGTTCCATCGGCGCCATCGATTCCCTGCTGGCCAACGCCTCGTTCCCGCTCAAACTGACGCTCAAGACGAAGGGGGCCGAGGTGGGGATCGACGGCGCCATCGCCCAGCCCATGGCCGGAAAGGGCATCGATCTCAAGCTCGCCCTCGCCGCCGCCGACGTGAAGGCCCTGGCCCGGACGGCCGGGGCGGAGATCTCCGCCCTGCCTCCGATCAAGATGACCGCCCGCCTGTCCGACGGCGGAGACGCCTATACCCTGTCCGGCATCGACGCCACCGTGGGCAAGAGCGACGTCAAGGGCTCGGTGACCCTCGCGCCGGGCTCCGGCCCCTTGTCCGTGACCGCCGATCTGACCTCCGGCCAGTTCGACCTGACCGAGTTCCTGCCTCCCGCCGGGGCCGCCCCGGCCGCGAAAAAAGAGGTCGCGAAGAAAGAGAAAGAGGGTGACAAGGCGGCGGCCCAGCCGGGAACCCGGCTGTTCTCCGACGCTCCCCTGCCCCTGGCGGGTCTCAAGGCCGTCAACGCCACCGTGCAGGCGAAAATCACCCGGATGGTGGTCCGCCATGCGACCCTTCAGGACGCCACGGTCAAGGCGACGCTCAAGGGAGGACGGCTCGCGGTCGAGGGGCTCAAGGTGGGCGTCGGCGGGGGAACCCTGACCGCCCAGGCCACCCTCGATCCGGCCGGAAGCGGACAGGCCGCCCTGACGGCCGCCCTGACGACCCAGGTGAATGCGTCCGGGGTCGATCTCGGCCGCGTGCTGAAAGAGATGGAGGTCTCGGACGCCCTGTCCGGTGGTCCGCTGGAAGCGAAAATCACCCTCGCCGGACGCGGCGGATCGGTGCGGGCGCTGATGGGCGGATTGAATGGCCGGGCGCTGGTTTCCCTGGGCAAGGGCAAAGTGGGCAACAAGGCCTTGGACATGGCAGGAGCCGACCTGCTCAACGAACTGCTGACCGGCATCAACCCCCTGGCCAAGTCCGAGGAATACACCGAACTCAAGTGCGGCGTGATCAACGTGCCGGTCAAGGACGGGGTGATCTCATCCGACAACGCCATCGCGGTCGAGACCGGCAAGATGAACGTGGTCGGCAACGGCACCATCAATCTGAAGACCGAGGAACTGGACTTGGCCGTGCATCCCTCTCCCCGCGAGGGGGTGGGCGTCAGCGCCGGATCGGCGGCCAAGCTGATGCGGATCAAGGGCTCCCTGGCGTCCCCCCACCTGGGCGTGGACGAGGCCGGAGTGGCGAAGACCGTGCTGTCCGTCGGCGCCGCCGTGGCGACCGGGGGATTGTCCGTGCTGGGGGAGGCCCTGGTGGACAAGGCGACCGCCGACGATGCCCCCTGCCTGACGGCCCTGGGGAAAAAGGCGCCGCCCCCGGCCAAACCGGCGGAGAAAAAGCCCGCCACGGGCCGGAAGGGCGCGGCGGCGGAGGGGGTCGGCTCCGCCCTGAAGGGGATTTTCGGGCAGTAGAAATGGGCTCCGTCGCGCTCCTGTTCCTGATCGTGCTTGCGGCCTCGTGGGCGGGGACGGGGCTGGTGCTCCGCGTGCTTGTCCGAAGGGAGGTGTTCGACCACCCGAACGAGCGATCGAGCCACGCCCGGAAGACCCCGCGCGGCGGCGGCCTCGCCGTGGTGGCCGTCGTTCTGGCGGCTTGGCTCGCGGTGGCCGCGTCTTCCGGCGACACGGTCACGATGGCGATCGTCGGGCTGGCCGCCGCGCTGGCCGTCGTCTCCTTCATCGACGATCTCCGGACCCTGCCCCCGTTGCCCCGGCTGGCGGCTCACCTTGCGGCGGTCGGTCTGGGGGTGGCCTTGCTCCCCGCCGAAACCTCCGTGTTCCAGGGACTGCTGCCGCCCGCGCTCGACCGGGTCGCCGCGGCAGCGGCGTGGGTCTGGTTCGTCAACCTGTATAACTTCATGGACGGTATCGACGGAATCACCGGAGTCGAGACGGCCTGCATCGGCGGAGGACTCGCCCTGCTCGCCGGCGGTGGGCTCGCCGGGGGAGGAGGGGGGGCGGCACAGGCCTTGATCCTGGCGGCGGCGGCGGGCGGCTTCCTGATCTGGAACTGGGCTCCGGCGCGCATCTTTCTCGGCGACGTGGGCAGCATCCCCCTGGGCTTTCTCCTCGGCTGGCTGCTGCTGCGCGCGGCCGGGTCCGGGTCTTGGGCTCCGGCGCTGATCCTGCCGCTCTATTACCTGGCCGACGCCACCATCACCCTGGGACGGCGGGCCTTGCGCGGCGAAAAGGTGTGGAAGGCCCACCGCGAGCACTTTTACCAACGGGCGGTTCAGACGGGGCGCGGTCACGGCGCGGTGGCGGGCATGATCCTCGCCGCCGACTTGTGTCTGGTCGTCCTGGCGGCCGTCGCGGCCGCCGGCGCGCCCCTGGCCGCCGTGGCGGGGAGCGCCGCCGTCGTGGCCCTCCTGCTGACCGCTCTGAACCGAGGGGGCGGAAGACCGGCATGAACATTCTCTTTCTGACGGAAAACTTTCCTCCGGAAACCAACGCCGCCGCCACCCGGGTCTACGAGCGCGCCCTTTATTGGGTGAAGTGGGGCCACGAGGTGACCGTGCTGACGTCCGCGCCGAATTTCCCCCAGGGCCGATTGCACGAAGGCTGGGAGAACCGCTGGCGTCAGGTCGAGGTCCGCGACGGACTCCGCGTGGTGCGGGTGAAGACGTTCATGTCCGCCAACGAGGGTTTCGCGCTGCGCACCCTGGACTTCCTGTCCTTCATGGGATCGGCCTTCGTGGCGGGGCTGTTCGAGGCTCGTCCCGACGTGGTGGTGGCGACCTCTCCCCAGTTCTTTGCCGCCGTCGGGGGCTGGGCGCTGGGAGCGGCGCGGAGGGTGCCGTTCGTGTTCGAACTGGGCGACCTGTGGCCGCGCTCCATCCTCGCCGTGGGAGCGATGGGCAACAGTCCGCTCCTCCGGGCCCTGGAAAAGCTGGAGCTGTTTCTCTATCGGCGGTCGGCGGCGGTGGTGGCCCTGACCGGCGCGTTCAAGGACGACCTGATCCGGCGGGGCATCTCCGGGGACAAGATCGTGGTGGTGGTCAACGGAGTCGACCTGCCCCGCTATCACCCCCGTCCCCGCGACGAGGAGGAGGCCGCCCGCTGGGGCCTTTCCGGCAAGTTCGTGATCGGCTACGTCGGCACCCACGGCATGGCCCACAATCTGATCAACGTCCTGGACGCGGCGGAGCGGCTGCGGGAAGACGACCGAATCCGCTTCATCCTGGTGGGGGCCGGCGCCGAGCGGAAGATGCTGGAGGACGAGGGCGCCCGGCGGGGCCTGCCCAACGTGGTGTTCATCCCCTCCCAGCCGAAGGACGCCATGCCCCGCATCTGGAGCCTGTGCGACGTCGCCCTGGTGCATCTGAAAAACGATCCCGCCTTCGCCGAGGTCATCCCCTCGAAGATCTTCGAGGCCATGGGCATGGGACTGCCGCTGCTGCTGGCCTCGCCTCCGGGAGAGGCCAGCCGCATCATCGAAACGGACGCGGCCGGATTGTGGGTTCCGGCCGGCGATCCGAACGCCCTGGCCAGCGCCGCACGGACCCTCGCCGACGAATTGGAACTCAGGAAAAGACTGGCCGAGGCCAGCTTGGCCGCCGCCCCGACCCACAGCCGGGAGCGCCAGGCGGAACGCATGCTGACCGCCCTCGGACTGGTCGTGGCGGGCCGGGGAAACGAGGTGGGGCTCCCATGAACCACAGAAACGTGCTGGTGACCGGCGCCAACGGGTTCGTCGGGCGGGCGGTCTGCGACTATCTGGCCCACAAGGGCCACACGGTGTCGGGCGCCGCCCGCAATCCCAAGACCGTCCCGGTGGTGGCGCGGCCGAGACTGATCGGCGATCTCGGCCCCGATACCGACTGGATGGATGCCCTGTTCAATGTCGATGTCGTCGTGCATCTGGCGGCGCGCGCCCATGTCATGAGCGAGGACCCGGAGACGGCGGCGGCGGCCTATGCGACGGTCAACACCGAGGGCACCCTCCACCTCGCCGAGGCGGCGGCTTCGGCCGGAATCAAACGGTTCATCTTCGTCAGCACCATCAAGGTCAACGGCGAGTCCACCGACCTGCGCCCCTTCACCGAACTGGACGTGGCGATGCCCGCCGATCCCTACGCCGTCTCCAAATGGGAGGCGGAAATGGCCCTGTGGCAGGTCGCGCGCGCGTTCAAGATGGAGGTGGTCGTGCTGCGGCCGCCGTTGATCTACGGGCCGGGGGTGAAGGGAAATTTCCGCTCCCTCCTCGACCTTCTGAACTACCGGCTCCCCCTGCCGCTCGGAGGCATCCGCAACAAGCGCAGCCTGATCTTCGTGGGCAATCTGGCCGGCGCCATCGAGGTTTGCCTGACCCACCCGCATGCTCCGGGGGAAACGTTTCTGGTCAAGGACGATGAAAGCCTGTCCACCTCAAAGCTGATCCGCCGGATCGATCATGCGGCGGGCCGCCGATCGCGGCTGTTTCCGGTGCCGCGATTCATTCTCCGGCTGTTCGGTCTGCTGACGGGAAAAAGCGAGGCGGTGGCGCGGCTGACCGAATCCCTGACCGTGGACGATGGGCGCATCCGCGCCAGATTGAACTGGCAGCCCGATTTCTCCACCGATCACGGCCTGAAAGAAACCGTCCTCTGGCACAAGAAGCTGCTGAGGGACGCCAAGGTCCGGAAGAGGCCTCCGAAAAAGGAACCCCATCCATGACCCATGCCGACCTTCTGCCCCATCTCCTCCCGACCCTGGCCCAGGTGCAGGGCCACGCCGCCCTGGTGGTCGTGGCCCTGGGGATGATCGGTCTCGGCCGTCTGGTCTCCGGCCGGTCGCGGCTGGTGGAATTCGATCTTCTCGCCGGATGGGGGGTCGTCGTCGTCGTGTTCACCCTTGCCGGCACGTTGACCACGGTTCCCTTCCACATGATCGCGATCGGATTGGGAATCGTGGCCTCCGCCGCTTGGTCGCGGCATGTGCGGCGCGGACAAAATCCGTTTCCACCGGGGACCGGGCGGGTTCTGCTCCTTCTGACCCCTCTGCTGCTGCTCATCGCGTCCATGGTCCCGTCCCAGTGGGACGAGTTTTCCCATTGGCTGCACAGCGGGCGGTACCTGTTCGACGTCGGCTCGTTCCCGCGGGAGGGATTGCCCGAGAACCGAGCCACCTATCCCGCCTATCCCTATGGCGTGCCGCTGATCACCTATCTGGCCAGTCTGGTCGCCGGGACGTTCGTCGAAACGGCCCAGTCGATGCTCAACACGCTGGTCCTGGCGGCCTTTGCGCTCGCCTTGTGGCGGGTGATGGCCCTGGGGCTCGACAGGCCGGACGCCCGGCCGAGCTGGACCCAGGCGGCCCTGGTGCTGCTGGGAGCCACGTTGCTGGGGCCGACCTTCGTGCCCAAGGTCGTGTTCACCGCCTATGCCGAGGTCGGCAGCGCGGTCGCCGTCGCGGCCTCGGTCCTCCTGGGGTGGCTGGCCCTCGACCGGCTGGCCGAGGGGAAACGGGACGAGGCCCGCTGGCTGTCGTGGCAGATGGGCCTCGTTCTCGCGGCGCTGATCGGCATGAAACAGGCGACCCTGGTGCTGCTGGTGCTGGTCGTGGCGGGCGTCGCCCTACTGGCCGCGCGGGACTCCCGCGTCCCGAAGGCGGCGGCGTTGTCCCTGGCTCCCCTCATGCTGGGACCCGCCGCCGCCGTTTATCTGGCGTGGCGCCACTACGTCGGCATCCACCTTCCCGGACGCGAGTTCGTGGTCAAGGCCCTTGCCGACTGGGAGTTCGATCTGTTGCCGACGGTGCTGCGCGGCATGGGCCACGTCGCCGCCAACAAGGGCGGCCACTTTCTTCTGATCCTGATCATCGCGGTCTTCGCGGTCAGGGGACTGTGGCGCTGCCGGACCCGGTTCGACCGGCTGGCCGTCGTCGCCGCGACGGTCCTGGTCGGCTACAACGTGTTTCTCGCCTGGGCCTATATCGCGGTCTTCGGCGGTTACGAGGCCGAGCATGTGGCGTCGTTCTGGCGCTACAACATGCATCTCGGCCCCTTGGAAACGGCGGTGACGGTTCTCGGACTCGCGGTTCTGTGGCGGCAACGGGTGGAGCCCCGGCTGTCGCCCGAAACCGGACGGCGGGTGGGGACCGCCGTGATCCTGCTCGGTCTGATTGCCCCCCCGGCCCTGGCCACCCATGTCCGGTTCGATGTCCGCGCGAACAAGATGTACGTCCGCGCCGTGGGAACGGAGATGAACGCCCTGCTCCCCCCCGATGCCCGGTTGATGGTGGTGGACCCGGTGGATACAGGATTCTACGGCCTGATGATCAATTATCTGCTGCGCAACGGAGCCAAGGTGACGGATCGGCTGATCGCCTTCCAGGTCGGCGATCCCAAGGTCGTCATCGACGCGCTGGCCCGCAGAAACTACACCCACGTCTGGGTCCATACCCAGACCAAGGACGTGACCCCTTATCTTCCGATTCCCCTGGCGGAGGGGACGTCCCACCTGATCGACGCCCGGGGCGACCGCTGGACCGTCATCAAGTCGTGGCCTTATCCCGGTTACCGTCTGCCCACCGATCTTCCCGACAAGTGATCCTTCCATGAGGACCCCGCCCTTGAAACTCCATCGCGGCCATATCGCGTTCCTCCATGATCTGACCATGGCGGCGGTGTCGTTCGTCCTGTCGCTGTATCTGCGGCTGGGGGACTCGCTCCCCCTGTACATGAGCCCCGGTTCCATCGCCCAGGATGCCGCCCTCTTCGCCCTGGTCGCGGCGGGGGTGTACTGGTCGCAGAACATGTACCGGGGAATCTGGCGCTATGCGTCCATCAACGATCTGTTCACCATCACCCGCGCGGTGTCCCTGGTTATTCTGATCTTCTTTCCGCTCATGTTCCTGATGACCCGGCTTGAATCGCTGCCGCGCTCGGTTCTGGTCATCAACTGGTTCGTGCTGATGGCGCTTCTGGGCGGTCCGCGCTTTCTGTACCGGCTGTTCAAGGACCGGCGGATCGATCTCAGGATCGAACGCGATTCCCGCCGCCGGATTCCGGTGCTGCTGGCCGGAGCCGGCGACGGGGCGGAAATGTTCATCCGTTCCCTTCTGCGCAACCCGGACGCCGAATATCGGGTGGTCGGCATCGTCGGCGAGCGGCAGGCGAGGGTCGGGCGGGACATCCACGGCGTCAACGTCATGGGCACCATCGCCGACCTGCCCGCCGTGGTGGAGCAACTGACCGAGCGCGACGAACGCCCGCAAAAGCTGATCGTCACCCGCGAGGACATGGACGGCCAAGTGGTCCGGGAGCTGCTGGAGGAAGCGGACGGACTGGGCATGACCCTCGCCCGCCTGCCCCGGCTGACCGAATTCAAAACCGGACTGGGCGACGAGGCGGAGGTGCGTCCCATCGCCATCGAGGACCTTCTCGGCCGTCCCCAGGCCGTGCTCGACCGGGCGGGCATGCGGGCGCTGATCGCGGGCCGCCGCGTCCTGGTCACCGGCGCCGGCGGCACCATCGGATCGGAACTGGTGCGGCAGATTTCCGATTTCGGCCCGGCGCACCTGGCCCTGTTCGAAAACTCCGAGTTCAATCTCTATTCCATCGACATGGAACTGGCGGGACGTTACCCGGAGATGTCGCGGGCGGCGATCATCGGCGATGTGCGCGACGCCCGGCGCGTCGGCTCGGTCATGGCGCGGCATCGGCCCGAGCTGGTGTTTCACGCGGCGGCGCTGAAGCACGTGCCGATGGTCGAGGCCAATCCGTTCGAGGGCATTCTGACCAACGCCCACGGCACCCGCGTCGTCGCCGACGCCTGCCGCGCCGCCGGGGTCATGGTCATGGTGCTGATCTCCACCGACAAGGCGGTAAACCCGACCAGCATCATGGGGGCGACCAAGCGGATCGCCGAATCATACTGCCAGGCGCTGGACGCCCTGGAGGAACCGGACAAGACCACCCGTTTCGTCACCGTGCGCTTCGGCAACGTCCTGGGGTCCACCGGCTCGGTGGTGCCGCTGTTCCAGAAGCAACTGGCGGCGGGCGGCCCGTTGACCGTCACCCACCCCGACATCAAGCGCTATTTCATGACCGTGCGGGAAGCCGTGGAACTGGTGTTGCAGACCTCCGCGCTGGGGGCGGCGGAACGCCGGTATCAAGGACGCATCTTCGTCCTCGACATGGGAGAGCCGGTTCTGATCGCCGATCTGGCACGACAGATGATCCGCCTCGCCGGCCGGCGTCCCGACACCGACGTCAAGATCGTCTTCACCGGCCTGCGTCCGGGAGAGAAGCTGTTCGAGGAAATCTTCCACGGCTCCGAGCCGCCCATGCCGACCGAGCGCGAAGGCATCCTGGTCGCCGCGCCGCGCACCACCGACCTGGAAGCCCTGGTCCACATGATGAACGACTGCGTCGAGGCCTGTCGCGGCCACGACATCGACGCCATCAAGGACGGCATCCGCCGCCTGGTTCCGGAATACCAGGGCGACGGAGGGTAATCACAGGCTTTCGATCACGCTCTTCAGCATGCCTTGAACCTCGGTCGCCACTTCCCCGAGTTGGGGATTGTGGATGGCCTGCATGGACGCGATCGGGTCGATGGCCGAGACCTCCACTTGCCCCTCCGCCTTCTGCTGCAAAACGACGTTACAGGGCAGCATGGCGCCGATCTTGTCTTCGAGCCCGATGGCCTTGTGCGCGTGACGGGGGCTGCACGCCCCGAGGATCGTATAGGGACGGAAGTCCACGTCGAGTTTGTTCTTGAACGCCGACTTGACGTCGATGGTGGTCAGAACGCCGAAACCCTTGGCTTTCAGAGCCTCGGTCACGACCTCGATCGCCTTGTCGAACGGCAGCGCGAGGGTCTTGGTGAAGCAATACGACATGATACCCGCTCCTTTTTCTCTTTAAAGATCGGCGATGCGGCTCAGTGCCTGGGCCGTTTTGTCCCGCTCGGCCGCGTATCCGGCGCGGCGTTCCCGCTGTTCCTCCACCACTTCCGGCGGAGCCTTGGCAACGAAACCCGCATTGCCAAGCTTTTTGTCCACGGTGGAAATTTCGGCGTCCAGCCGCTTGATTTCCTTAGCCAGCCGGGCTTTCTCCTGGGCGATGTCGATCAGGCCGGCAACGGCCAGGTAGCAGGTGGCGTCACCCTGCACGAATTGAATGGAGCCCCGCGCGGCCTCCTTCGCGGCCTCGCCTTCCACAGCGATGGGATCGGCGGTCGCAAGACGTCCAAGTTGCCGGATGAGGGCGTCGTGCCGGGAAAGCCACTCCCCCGTCCGCACCCCTCCCCCAACCATGTGCAGGGGGGTTTTCGCCCCCGGCGGCACGTTCATCTCTGAGCGCACGGAACGCACCTGCTCGATCAGCGTCACCACCCAATCCATTTCCGCCAGGGCCTCGGCGTCGTCCAGTCCCTCAAGCTCCGGCCAAGCGGTCCCGATCAGGGATCGGGGCCGTTCGGAGGAGAGCTGCTCCCACAATTCCTCGGTGATGAACGGCATGATCGGATGCAGAAGGATCAGAATTTGATCGAGCGTCCAAGCCGCCGTGGCCCGTGTCTCCGCCGCCGCCGTCGGGTCGGAGCCCGCGAAGATGGGCTTGTCGGAGCCCGCGAAGATGGGCTTGGCGAATTCCAGATACCAGTCGCAGAACGTGCCCCAGGTGAAGGCATAGGCCACCTGCGCCGCGTCGTTGAAGCGATAGGCGGCGATGGCCTCGGTGATCCGGCGCGCCGCCTCCGCCGTCTTGGCGACGATCCAGCGGTTGACCGTCTGCGTCAGCCCCCGCGGCTGGAAGCCGGCGACCGGGTGACAGCCGTTCATCTGACAGAAGCGGGCGGCGTTCCATAGCTTGGTGGCGAAGTTGCGGTACCCCGCGACCCGGCTTTCGCTCATCTTGACGTCGCGTCCGGGAGCCGCCAGCGCCGCCAGGGTAAAGCGCACGGCGTCGCAGCCGTAGGTGTCGATCAGGTCCAGGGGGTCGATCACGTTGCCCTTGGACTTGGACATCTTCTGCCCCTTCTCGTCCCGCACCAGGGCGTGGATATAGACGGTACGGAAGGGAACGTCGTTCATGACGTGCAGCCCCATCATCATCATCCGGGCCACCCAGAAAAAGATGATGTCGAAACCGGTCACCAGAACATCGGTCGGGTAATACCGGTCGAGTTCCGGCGTCGCGTCCGGCCAGCCCAGGGTCGAGAACGGCCACAGCGCCGACGAGAACCAGGTGTCGAGCACATCGGGATCGCGGGTCAGAACCTCGGGCTTGCCATAATGCGTCAGGGCCGCCGCCCGCGCCTCCTCCTCGGTCTCCTCGACGAAGATGGCGCCGTCGGGGCCGTACCATGCCGGCACCTGATGCCCCCACCAGATCTGGCGGGAGACGCACCACGGCTGGATGTTGCGCATCCACTCGAAATAGGTGTTCTCCCAATGCCTGGGAACGAACCGGGTGCGTCCGTCCTCCACCGCCTGGATCGCGGGTTTCGCCAACGTCGCCGCGTCCACGAACCACTGGTCGGTCAGCCACGGCTCGATCACCACCCCGGAGCGGTCGCCATAGGGCGTCGTCATCGGGTTGTCCTCGATCTTCTCCAGAAGACCGAGAGCCTCCATCTCGGCCACGGCCTTGTCGCGGGCGGCGAAGCGGTCCAATCCCCGATAGGCGGACGGCGCGTTTTCGTTCAAACGGGCATCGCGGTCGAGCACGTTGATCATCGGCAGAGCGTTGCGCTTGCCGACCTCGAAGTCGTTGAAGTCGTGGGCGGGGGTGATCTTGACCGCGCCCGACCCCTTCTCCGGATCGGCGTAGGCGTCGGCGACGATGGGAATCCGGCGGCCGACGATGGGCAGAAGGCAATGCTGTCCGACCAGCCCCTGATAACGCTCGTCGTCCGGGTGAACGGCCACGGCGGTGTCGCCGAACATGGTTTCGGGCCGGGTAGTCCCGACGGTGATGAAGGCGTCCGGCCTGCCCTCGATGGGGTATTTGAAATACCACATCGATCCCTTGGTCTCGCGCTGCTCCACCTCCAGGTCGGAGATGGCGGTGTGCAGCTTCGGGTCCCAGTTCACCAGCCGCTTGTCGCGGTAGATCAGCCCCTTCCGGTGCAGGTCCACGAACACCTTGCGCACGGCTTTCGACAAGCCCTCGTCCATGGTGAAGCGTTCCCGCGTCCAGTCGAGCGAGGCGCCGAGGCGGCGGAGTTGGCGGGTGATGGTCCCCCCGGAGTCCTGCTTCCACTCCCAGATCTTGGCGATGAAGGCCTCGCGGCCGAGGTCGTGACGGCTGAGGCCCTTGGTCTCCAACTGGCGCTCGACCACCATCTGGGTCGCGATCCCGGCATGGTCGGTGCCCGGCTGCCACAGGGCGTCCCGCCCCAGCATGCGATGGTGGCGGATCAGGATGTCCTGCAACGTGAAGGTCAGGGCGTGGCCGATGTGCAGGCTGCCGGTCACGTTGGGCGGCGGAATCATGATGGTATAGGGGACGGCCGGCGAGCCCGGATTGGCCGAAAAGGCGGACGAGTCCTCCCACCGGCGGTAATGCGCCGCCTCAGCCTCGGCGGGCTGGTATGTCTTGTCCAGCATCGCTCACCTCTTCGGAAATATCGGAACCGGCCTCGCCGGCCGGAGGAATTGTTGGGGAAGGGGAATGCGGGAGGGAGTCCTACGCCCGGACTACCATTCCCGCTCTTCCGCCTGCTCGACCAGCCTCTGCATTTCCCTGGAGACGATGCGCTCGATCATGCCCGGCAGGTTTTCGTCAAGCCATTCCTTGAGCATCGGCCGCAGCAATTCGCGCACGATCGATTCCAGAGTCACGCCGGCGCGGCCGACGGCCAGACTGCGGTCACGGGCGATGGCCCGCGCCAGTTCCGAGAGCACGCTGGTCGATACGGCTGCGGCGGGAGGCGACATCAGGGCGTCGGACGGCTCCGAATCGAACTCGGGCTCCGGCCTCGGTTCCAGTTCGAACCCGCTTTCCTCCTCCTCCACCATCATCTCGTCGGTGAGGTCGAGGATGTCCTCTTCTTCCTCTTCGACCTCTTCCTCGATCTCTTCTTCGATCTCCTCCTCGAACATCGGCTCGGGTTCGGGCTCCGGTTCGGGCTCGGGTTCCGGCTCCGGCTCGGGTTCCGGCTTCGGCCTCGGCGGAGGAGGCGGAGGGGGT
>JADGDA010000139.1 GCA_015228695.1 Alphaproteobacteria bacterium | reverse complement strand
GCTGGCGCTCCGCTCCGCCGTCGCCGCGCGCGGGAGGGCGAGCCTCGCGGTGTCCGGCGGGCGCACGGCGGCTGCGGTTCTGCCCGTCCTGGCGCGGGAGGACGTGCCCTGGGCGCGAATCGCCACGACGCTGACCGACGAGCGCTGGGTGCCTCCCGACCACCCCGAGAGCAACGAAAATCTGGCGCGCCGGTATTTGACGGAAACCGCCCTGACCGGGCTGTCGAACGCGGCGCCGACGCCCGAGGCGGGCCACCCGGAGACCGAGCGCCGGCTGGCCCGGTTTCCGTTTCCCCTGGACGTCGTGTTCCTGGGCATGGGCGAGGACGGCCACATCGCCTCGATTTTCCCCGGCCGCCCCGAGGTCTGGGCGGGCGGGCTGTGCGTCCCCTCGCGGGCGCCGGTCCCACCGCACCCGCGCATCAGCCTGACGCTTCCGGCCCTGCTGGCGGGCCGTCACGCGGTCCTGATGGTGAACGGCCCGGTCAAGCGGGCCGTCTACGAAGACGCCAAGGCCACCCCCCCCGAGGAACGCGATCCGTTCCCCTTGCGCCTTCTCCTACACCAGAAACGCATGCCGGTAACGGTCTGTCTGGCTTGATGCCAGGGGGGGGACAATGCTCCCCCGGACACCCCGCAGAAAAACAACAAATACCCAACCATGGCGCGAAAAATATGCGCCATGAATCATGGCCAATGCGCCTGTATTTTTGGCCGTATCCACCCATAAATATTAGTAAACATATGTGTATTAAACATAATTTGTTGACATTATAATGTTACGCGAGCATGCTTACGGTGGTAGCGTGAAAAAAATACTTCTTATTCGAAGGAATATTTTATGGTTAAGAAAATAGAGTTCTGGCGTGAAGTTCACAATAGCTATGGAGCAACGAGCCGCTGCGTGCTAAAAATGTTCAGATCGCCAGACGACATACTTGACGCGGACGTCGAGGCAAATGGAATTCGTGATTTCTGTGAATGGGCAAATGTTTCCAGATGGAATTATCTTGCCCATGGCTACGATATTCAGTGCGGCCCGGACGACCGCCATAACACGAGAAGGCGGGATCCGGTGAGGTTCGTGGTTCCAGTCGTCGGGCATCGGGCCGTGCCATCTGGAAGGTAGTCGACGATCATGGCCAGAAAAAACCAGACTCTCCCCTCTCTCCCACCCTTCGTCGGCACGGCGAAAGGCATCGCCGAGGTCCGGCGCCAGGAGGCCCTGCTCAAGACCGGGGCCTTGCAGAGCGCCATTTTCAACAGCGCCAATTTCTCAAGCATCGCCACGGACGCGAGGGGGGTCATCCAGATTTTCAATGTCGGCGCGGAACGCATGCTGGGCTATGCCGCCGCCGAAGTCATGAACAAGATCACCCCGGCCGACATTTCCGATCCCCAGGAAACGATCACCCGAGCCAAGGCGTTGAGCGCCGAGCTTGACACGACGATCGCGCCGGGGTTCGAGGCCCTGGTGTTCAAGGCGTCGCGCGGTATCGAGGATATCTACGAGCTGACCTACATCCGAAAGGACGGCAGCCGTTTTCCGGCGGTCGTGTCGGTCACGGCGCTCCGCGACGTGGAAGACACCATTATCGGCTATCTGCTGATCGGCACCGACAATACCGCCCGCAAGCAGATCGAGGCGGAGCAGAAAAAACTGGATCAACGGCTGCGCGATCAACAGTTCTACACGCGCTCCCTTTTTGAATCCAACGTCGACGCGCTGATTACGACCGACCCATACGGCATCATCACGGACGTCAACAAGCAGATGGAGGGCCTCACCGGGTGCACCCGGGACGAGCTGATCGGCGCGCCGTTCAAGAAATTCTTTACCGACCCGGAGCGGGCCGAGGCGAGCATCGATCTGGTGCTGAGAGAAAGAAAGGTCACCAACTACGAACTCACCGCGCGCGCCTTTGACGGCAAGAAGACGGAGGTCTCCTACAACGCGACCACCTTCTTCGATCGGGACCGAACCCTGCAAGGGGTGTTCGCCGCCGCGCGGGACGTGACGGAGCGCAAGCGCCTCGACCGGAAGCTGCTGGAAGCGAACGCCGAATTGGAGAACGCCAAGTTCGCGGCCGACAATGCCAACAGCGCCAAGTCCGATTTTCTTGCCAACATGAGCCACGAGATACGCACGCCGATGAATGCCGTCGTCGGTCTGGCCCATTTGATGATGGGCACGGAGCTGTCGTCGCAGCAACGTGATTACATGACAAAAATACTCATATCATCCAAGTCCTTGCTCGGCATCATCAGCGACATTCTTGATTACTCGAAGATAGAGGCGGGAAAGCTGGAGTTGAGCCCGATCTTGTTCCGGCTTGACACGGTTCTGCACGACCTCGCCACGATCGTCAGCGCGGTGGATCAGACCAAGGATATCGAGATTCTCTTCTCGGTCGCCCCCGATCTCCCGACCTCGCTGATCGGCGACGATCAACGCCTTTGCCAGATGCTGATCAACTTGGTCAACAACGCGGTCAAGTTCACCGAGCACGGCTTGGTGAGCGTGCACGTCGAACCGGTTGAGGTGACCGCTCGACGCGCAATCCTGCGCTTTCTGATCCGCGACACCGGCATCGGCATGAACAAGGAGCAAATGTCCCGGCTGTTCCTGGCCTTCTCTCAGGCCGACAGCTCCACCACGCGGCGCTATGGCGGGACCGGCCTCGGTCTTGCCATCACCAGCCGTCTTGTGGCTCTGATGGGGGGCACGATCAGTGCGGAAAGCGAGCTTGGCAAGGGGAGCGTCTTTTCCTTTACCGCCAGCTTCGACCGGGCCCCGGAGGAAGAAGGCCAGGACGTCGACTTCCTGCGCAGCGCCGAGGTGTTGCGCAATCTCCGGGTTCTTGTGATCGACGACACCACCCTGGTCCGCGACAGTCTGTGCACCTATGGCGAGAAATTCGGCTGGCTGTGCGAGTCGACGGCCGATTTCGAGGACGGCTTGGCGCGAATCGACCAAAAAGCGTCCGCGGGAACACCTTTTGGGATTGTGTTGATCAATTGGCGACTGCCGGGGCTGAACGGAACGGATGCCATCCGCCGCATGAAGGACATGACCGATTCGCCTCCCCAGATCGTGGCTTTGATCAACGCCTTCAAGGTGGGCGATGACTTGCGGGAATTGGGAGCCGCCGAAAATGTTGCCATCCTGAGCAAGCCCTTCACGCCGTCGATGCTGTTCGACACGGTCGCGGTTGCCCTTGGCCTTCAGCCACGCAGCCAAACCAGGCCGGCCGTCGAACATCCGGAAGAAAGCCTGTCCGGGGCCCGGCTTCTTCTGGTCGAGGACAATCCCATCAACCAGGAAGTCGCCCGCACCCTTCTTGAATGGGAGGGCGCGACCGTCGTCACCGCCGGCAATGGCCGCGAAGCTCTGGAGCATCTTGCCAGGAAGGATGCGGTCTTCGACGCCGTGCTGATGGACGTGCAGATGCCGGAAATGGGCGGCTATGAAGCGACACGGGCGATCCGGGCGCAACCGCGCTTCGCCCTTCTCCCGATCATCGCCATGACCGCCAACGTCATGAATGGCGACCGGGAAAAATGCCTCGAAGTCGGAATGAGCGACCACGTACCCAAGCCGTTCGATCCATCGCACCTTTATGCGACGCTGGCGCTCTGGTTGGGCCGGAAAGCCCCCGCCCGCCCGAACGACATGTCGGAGGTCGGCGCGCCGCCCCTGTGCATAGAGGGAATCGATGCCGTGGGCGGTCTTTCCAGGGTGCGCGGCAATTCCGGCCTTTATCTCTCTCTCCTGGAGTCCTTTCTCGCGAAGAACAGGAATATCGCCGTCGCCATTGATCACGAAATCTCCCTGGGACGGGTGGATCAGGTGCGCCAGTTGGCTCATGGCGTCAAGGGCAGCGCCGCCAATCTTGGGGCCGACGCGATCGCCCTGACGGCGTCCGACCTGGAACAGGCCGCCAGAGAGGCCGGCAAGAACGGCCTCAACCCGGATCTGACGGCGGTACGGGCGGCGTTCGATCTTTTCAAGTCGAGCGTCACCCCGCTGCTGCGTGAACTTGCCACCTATTTCGTCCACAACCCCAAGAACACCCACGGGACGGGGTCTTCCCGGCCGCTCGTTGACCCGGCTCAAGCCAGGAAGCTCCTAGGATTGGCGGCCGTCCTGCTGGATCAGGATCTGTCCGCGGCGATCAATTGCCTCAACATCATCGGCGCGGACATGGAGCAGTCATCGCTGGCGAAACCCTATCGGCGCTTGCGCAAGGAAGTGGCGAGCTTCGACACCGCCCTCGCCCGGAAGTCCATCGATGAGATCCTCGGAACCCTGCCGACCACCCCGCCGTGAAGAGGTGACCGATGACGGACGGCAAATCCCCGACCGAACGCCCACGGATCCTGATCGTGGATGATTCCGCGGACAGTCTGAGCGTTCTGTTCGACGCGCTCAAGGACGACTACACGGTCATTGCCGCCCTCAATGGCTCCGTGGCCCTGCACTTGGCCGCGGCAACGCCCGCTCCGGACCTGATACTTCTCGACGTCGTCATGCCCGGGATGGACGGTTATCAGGTGTGCTCCCACCTGAAGGAGAGGGAGGAGACGCGCGCCATCCCGGTGATCTTCCTGACCGCCCTTGAGGAGGAAGAAAGCGAGACACACGGGCTCGGGCTGGGGGCGGTGGATTTTATCCGCAAGCCCTTCCATTTTGCCGCCCTACGCCTCAGGGTCGAGTTGCACCTTGAACTGCTTCGGTCCCGCCGGCGCATGGAGGAACAGAATCGCCAACTGGTCGAGGCGGCACGCCTACGCGAGGACGTCGAACACATTACGCGCCATGACCTGAAAGGTCCGCTCAATATCATTATCGGCGTGCCGCAGTTTTTACTGGAACAGTGTGAATTCACCGATTCCCAACGTGATCTTGTCAAGATGATCGAGGAATCGGGGTACACCATGCTGGAGATGATCAATCGCTCGCTTGATCTCTTCAGAATGGAAACCGGCATCTACGAGTTCCGGCCGGCCGCGATGGACATTCTCCCGATCATGCGGCGGGCGCTGATGGAGATCGCGCCGATGGTCGCCGCCAGAGACCTTCGGGTCGCCCTTCTGGTGGACAACCAGAGGCCAAGGGACGGGCAGACGGTCATGGTGATGGCGGAAAGCCTTCTCTGCCATTCGATGCTCTCGAATCTGTGCAAGAACGCCGCCGAGGCTTCCCCATGCCATGGCGAGATCAACATCGGCTTTGAACTTGGGAGAAACGTGACTGTATCCATCGACAACGGTGGGGAGGTTCCAGAGGAAATCCGCGCGCATTTCTTCGACAAGTTCGTGACCGCAGGAAAGCGGGACGGGACCGGACTTGGCACCTATTCAGCCAGACTGATCGCGCGGACGCAAAATGGAACCATCCATCTCGACACCGCCGTCTCCGGGCGGACGTGCGTTACGGTAACCATTCCTGCGGTCGATGAGGAGCGGAACAGCCGATTGGCGGCCTGATCTCCCTTGGGAAGAAAATGGAGTCTATCATGGGTGCGACGCGCAGAAAGATCCTGGTGGTCGACGACAGTCCGGACAACATAGGCATCCTGCTCGAAACGCTGGGCGATGAGTTCGCCGTGGTCGCCGCCCTCGGCGGGGAACAGGCTCTCGTCCTGGCCGCCGCCACGCCCCAGCCCGACCTCGTTCTTCTTGATGTGATGATGCCGAAGATGGACGGCTATGAAGTCTGTCTGAGGCTCAAGGCCGACCCGAGGACCTGGAGCATTCCCGTCCTGTTCGTGACGGCGTTGACCGAGATCGAGGACGAACAACGCGGGCTGGCCATGGGAGGGGCCGACTACATCACCAAGCCCTTCAGGCCGGAGTTGGTAAGGGCGCGGGTGCGCAGTCAGATCGAAGTCAAGCAGTACAGGGATCATCTGGAGCGCCTGGTGGAGGAGCGCACACGGGAACTGGCTCTGACCCAGGATGCGACGATCTTCACGGTCGCCAACCTGGCGGAAACCCGCGACCCGGAAACCGGCGCCCACATCATGCGCACCCAGCATTACGTAAGGGCGCTGGCCCGTCACCTCTCCACATCGCCCAAGTACGCGGACGACCTCAAGCCGCTTGAAATCGACATGCTCTTCAAATCGGCTCCCCTGCACGATATCGGCAAGATCGGGATCGCCGATCATATTCTCCTGAAGCCCGGCAAGCTGACACCCGAGGAATTCGAGGAAATGAAGGAACACGCCTTTCTCGGATGGCGGGCCTTGAACAGGGCGGTACAGATTCTTGGGTCCAATTCTTTCCTGCGCTACGCCAGCGAAATCGCCCTCACGCACCACGAAAAATGGGATGGCAGCGGATACCCGAACGGTCTTTCCTTCGAGGATATCCCCCTCTCCGGCCGATTGATGGCGTTGGCGGACGTGTATGACGCATTGACCAGCGCCCGTCCCTACAAGAAGCCCTTTCCCCATGCCGAGGCGGCGGCCTTGATCTCCGACGGCCGGGGGTCGCATTTCGATCCGGACATGGTGGACGCCTTCGTTGCACTGGACTCCGAATTCCAGCACATCAGCAAGACGATCACCGACAAACCGGAAAACCTGCCGGAGGCGGCATGACGTCCGGGTCCGTCGTCACCCCGACGATCCAGGCTTCCGTGCCTGCCACAGCCTGACCAGCCACCCCCAGGGGCGAAGGAAGGGGTAGAGCCAAATCATGCCGGCCGGCAGGGAAATGGCCTCCCAGTCCGATGGACAGGCGAGGTCGGAGACGATTTCCGAGGTCCGGTACCTCCAGCCGG
>JADGDA010000138.1 GCA_015228695.1 Alphaproteobacteria bacterium | reverse complement strand
GACCAGTTCGATGGCGCCGATCAATCCGACGCTCCGGACTTCCCCCCCCAGGGGGTGGGAGGCGAAGGCGTGGAGGTGGTCGTGGAAATGGGGGGCGACGGTGCGGACATGGCCGACCACGTCGCGCTCCTCATAAATCCGCAGGGTTTCCAGGGCCACCGCCGCCGCCACCGGATGGCCGGAGTAGGTGTAGCCGTGGCCGAAGATGCCGATTTCCCCGCTTTGCCGGCGCACGGCCCCATAGATCGGCTCGGATACCAGCAGCGCGGAAATCGGCAGCGTTCCCGACGACAGCGCCTTGGCCACCGTGATCATGTCCGGGCGGATGTCATAGGTCTGGCAGCCGAACAGATGGCCGGTGCGCCCGAAGCCGGTGATGACCTCATCGGCCACCAGGAGGACGTCGTAACGGCGGAGGACGTCTTGAATCCGGGCGAAATAGGTCGCGGGCGGGATCAGCACGCCGCCCGCGCCCATGACCGGCTCGGCGAAAAAGGCGGCCACCGTGTCCGGCCCCTCGGCCAGGATCAGGGCTTCCAGTTCGTCGGCGCAGCGGGCGGCGAACGCCTCCTCGCTCTCGCCGGGGCGTCCGAAGCGGTAATGGTGCGGGCAAAGGGTGTGCAGGACCCCCGGCAACGGCACGTCGAAGCCGCGCTGATTGTTGGGCAGACCGGTCAGGCTCGCGGTCATGACGGTGACGCCGTGATAGGCCTTGTCGCGGGCGATGATCTTTTTCTTCGCGGGGCGGCCGAGGGCGTTGTTGTAGTAGCGGACCAGCTTGACCGCCGTGTCGTTGGCCTCGGAGCCCGAGTTGGCGAAGAACACCTTCGACATCGGAACCGGGGACAAGCGGAGCAACGTCTCGGCGAGGCGGATCACCGGCTCGTGGGATTTGCCGCCGAAGCCGTGATAGAAGGACAGCGTGCGGATCTGCGCCGCCGCCGCCTCCGCCAGCCGCTCCTCGCCGAATCCCAGCGCCGCGCACCATAGGCCGGCCAGACCCTCGATGTAATCCCGCCCGTCCTCGTCGTAGACCCGGACCCCCCGGCCCCGCGCGATCACCAGCGGCGGAACGCGCTCCAGGGCGAGGGGATTGGTGAACGGGTGCAGGTGGCTCGCGATATCCCGCGCGGCCAGGGAACCGGTGTCCATCGTGACTTCCAATGCGTTGCAACGGGCCGTCGTGGGGCGGTAGTCTACGCCCGGCGTTCCCCAAGGTCCATGGAGAGAGAAGCGGCCATGAACAATCCTTTCCTGCTCGCGCTGCGTACCAATCCCGACCAGTTCCTGAAGGGACTCCAGGTGTCCGAGATCGAGGCCCTGATGGTCGGCTGCGTGGGGATGCTGGAAAAGCGGGCCAAGTCCGGGGACAGAAAGGCCGCGCTGAGCCTTCAGGTCATCTATCGCCAGATCGGGGCGGTGGAGATTTGAGCCTTCCGTTCGGATACGCGGACGCGGCCGTCGCGATCGATCCCCTGGTCCTGCTGCTGCTGGGGCTTGCGATCGATGTGGTGGTGGGCGAGATGCCGTTTCTGTTCGGGCGCATCCCCCATCCCGTCGCGGCCATTGGCCTCGTCATCGATGTCCTGGAACGCGGGCTCAATCGTCCGGGGTTCGGGTTTTTCGCACGCAGGGCGCTCGGCGTCCTGGCCGTCGGGGGGCTCGTGTTCGCCGCCGCCGTCCTTGGCCGGGGGATCTGCTGGCTCGACCTCCAGTTCCTGGAACTGTTTCTCGTCGTGATCCTGGTCGCGCAGCGCAGCCTCCATGATCATGTGGAGGCGGTGCGGATCGGGCTCGACCGGGGGGGGCTCGACGGCGGGCGGGCGGCGGTGGCGCAAATCTGCGGCCGCGATCCGCTGCGTCTCGACACGGGCGGAGTGTCCCGCGCCGCCATCGAAAGCTGCGCGGAGAATTTCAGCGATGGGATCGTCGCGCCCGTGTTCTGGTACGTGCTGTTCGGCCTGCCGGGCATGCTGGTCTACAAGACCGTCAACACCCTCGACAGCATGATCGGCCACCGGAGCGAGCGTTTTCTGGCCTTCGGGTACGCCGCCGCGCGCCTGGACGACCTGATGAACCTCGTTCCGGCGCGGCTGGCCGGCGTGTTCCTGGCCCTGGCCTCCCTGACGGTTCCCGGAGCGCGGCCCGGAAGGGCGTTCATCGTCATGGTCCGCGACGCGCGCAAGCACCGCTCCCCCAACTCGGGCTGGCCGGAAGCGGCGATGGCGGGGGCGCTGGGCCTGTCCCTGGCCGGGCCGCGCCACTATCCGGGATACAGCGTCTCGGACGAGTGGATCGGCGACGGCCGGGCCGAGGCCGAGGCTCGGGACATCGGCCGGGCCCTCCATGTCTTCAAGGCCGCCTGCATGGTCAACGCCGCCGTGGTGGCGGGAATCTGGCTGGCGGGGTAGGGCGCTATTCCGCTGGCGCGGCGACGTGCCGCATCTCCCGCGCCGCTTGCCGGAGAATCTGGAACGCCCCGGAAAGAGACAGGACGGCCACCAGGGCGGCGACGGCGATGTCCGGCCAGCGGGTGGAGGTCAGATAGACGCCGCCTCCCGCCAGAATCACGGCGATATTGACGATGGCGTCGTTGCGGGAGCAGATCCAGACCGAGCGCATGTTGCTGTCGCCCTTGCGATAGGCGAACAGCATCGCGGCCACGCTGAGATTGGCGGCGAGCGCGATGAACCCGACGATTCCCATGACTTCGGCCTCGGGCAGCGTTCCCCGGACGGAATTGTAGAGGGTTCCGCCCGCCACCCACAAACCGAACAGTCCCATGGTGCCGCCCTTGATCATGGCGGCCTTGGCCCGCTGGCCGAGCACCTTGCCGAGCACGAACAGGCTGATGCCATAATTCAGCGCATCGCCGAGAAAATCCAGGGCGTCGGCCTGGAGCGACATGGATTCGCCCAAAAGGCCGGCGACGATCTCGACCAGGAACATCACGGCGTTGATGCCCAGCGCCACCCAAAGAACCTTCCGGTACGTCCGGTCGACCGCCTCCTCGCCTCCGCACGCTCCGCCGCTGCAACAGCCGCCCACCATGATTTTTCTCCTACCGCCGTTTCTGCCGATGGCGTACCCTGAACCCTGTAGCGGCTACAGGGTCAAGGGGTTATGTCGGTACGGTCCTACGGAATTGGAACCCTGAGCCGGGAAACCGGTGTCGGTGTCGAAACGATCCGCTATTACGAGCGCATCGGTCTGTTCGCCGCGCCGGAGCGCACCGCCGCGGGCTATCGCCGTTATGCTCCGGAGCATGCGCAGCGGTTGCGGTTCATCCGGTCCTGCCGCGATCTCGGGCTGGGAACCCAGTCGATTCGGTCTCTGCTGCGGCTGACGGACGACCCCGCCCGGTCCTGCGACGACGTGGACGGCCTCGTCGCCGTCCAGTTGCAGGAGGTGGAACGGCGGATCGCCGACCTGAGCCGCCTGCGGGACCGCCTGCGGGAACTCGCCAGTTGCCGGGGGCGCACCATTTCCGAGTGCCGCGTTATCAACGCGCTTTCCGAGTGCCGCGTCATCGACGCGCTGACTCCGGCCCCCCCGAGTCGCTGAAGGCGGACGGCGCATCGTGCCTCCGGAGGCGGATATCCCGTTCCTCCCCCTCGTGCCGCGCCCCGGTCCGGCATGGGACGGGGACGGGCGGCGGGACACAAGGGATAGCGCTTTTCCGTGCCCATCCCTCCGTTCGGCGCGGAAGCCACATCCTTTGGGGCAATGGGGGCGCCGAGCGATTTGACCGAGCTTTCATTTCCTGCTACCGTCACCATAGAGGGCTTGTGCGCCCAGGGGTGGGCCGGGCTTGAAGAGGGCTCGCGGCCGCGCAATTGAGGTCGTATAAGGCGATTTGAGGTCGAAAGACGATGTCGAACGTTCACCACCTTCGAAACGTCGCCCAGGGAGCGGGACGATGGAACGCCTGGAGAAAGCAGGAGCCGGGGGTGCAACCCGATCTGGCCCAGGCGGACCTCAGGGGAGCCAATCTTTCCGGGCTTGATCTCGGGCAGGCCATCTTGTCCCTGGCCAATCTCAAGAAGGCCGATCTCAGCGGAGCCAACCTCAAGGACGCCAATCTGGCGGGTTCCAATCTGGACGAAGTCAACATGGCCGGCGCCAATCTCGAAGGCGCCAACGTCGCGGGGGCCTACCTGCTGCGGGCCAATTTCTCCGGCTGCAATCTGCGCCGGGTCAACCTGGCGGGCGCCGGGCTGATCGGCAAGGTCAACCTGGCGGGGGCCGATCTCACCGGGGCCAACTTGGCCGGCGCGCGGTTGGTCGGCGCGCGGCTGTCCGGCGCCAATCTGACCCGCGCCATCCTGGCCGGGGCCGATTTGCGCGACTCCGACCTCAGCGGCGCCAATCTGACCGACGCCGACACCAGCGGCACCCGATTCGACGGGGCCGATCTGAGCGGCACGGTTTTGCAGAGTTTCCGTTCCCGCAAGCAGGCTGGCTCCGAGGAAGGGGAAGAAGAAGAGGACGGCGGGGAATACGCCTCCGAGTACGGCGAGCCCGAGCCGCCCCCGGATGCCGAGGTGGAGGCGGAGGAGGCGTTCGAGATCACCGACGCCGAGGCCGAATTCCTGGCGCCTCCGCCCGTCGAGCCGGAGGTGATCCCGCCCGAACCCGAGCCCGAGCCCGAGCCGCCGCCGGTGGCGCTCCAGCCGGCCCCGGAGGACGAGAGCCTCTTCTATTCCTACGAGAGCAAAACGTTCGCGATCCTGTCCCTGCATGTAAACGGGCTGGCGGAAAAGACGGTCGACGACAGACACGACCTGCTCGATCTTCTGAGCCGTTACAACAACCACTTCCTCGATCGTGGGACGGGCGTCCACATGGCGGCGAAGTCCAGCGCCATCATCGCGGCGTTCGAGGGACCGACCGACGCCCTCCGCTGCGCCGAGCGGTATCTGTCCGTTCTGAAGGGATTGAACGTTCCGGCCTATGTCGCCATCAACTGGGGGGCCGCCACGGTCCGGCGTGGCGGCGGGGATGATCAGGGGGAATTGATCGTCAATTCGATCAGCCCGGCGGCCAGACTCGAGCCCTTGGCCAATCCCGGCGAGGTCGTGGTGCTGGAGGAGATCCGCTCCCATAAGGATACGAACCGGGACCTGTTCGACTTCGCCCGCGTGACCCGCAAGTGGAGGCGCGACGTGGACCGGACGAGCCCGGGCGTGGACGTCGTCTGCTATCTGGTCACGCCTCGCGGCGCTCCTGCCTGAGAGGCTGAGAGAGTCTGTCCGCAAGCAGCCGGTCTGTTCGGTCGGGGGGGACGGGGGTCCCCTCCCGTGGGGTGTCCGTGTCTTGGTTGACGTGTTGAAAGTCGGATGAAAAGGTACAAGATCGACCAGTTGCGGTTTCTGATCGTTGACCCCAACAAGCACATGCACGTCATCTTCCGGGAGGTGCTCTACGCGTTGGGCGTGCGCGAGCTTCAGTTCGCCAGGGGGGCGAAGGAGGCGCTGAAGGTTCTGCAAGGATTCCGCCCGGACGTGATCATCACCGAACTGGTGATGGAACCGCTGGACGGGATCGAGTTTACCAAGTTGATCCGGCAGCACGCCAAGACCGTCCCCCCCTTTACCCCCGTCATCGTGGCGACGGCCTACACGGAGGCCAGGAAGGTGCTCGCGGCCCGCGACGCGGGGATCACCGAGTTCCTTGCCAAGCCGATTTCCGCCGGAACTCTCTACAGCCGAATCTATACCATCATCGAGTACCCACGGGATTTCGTCCGTACCAAGGATTTCTTCGGTCCCGACCGGCGCCGTCGGCAGATCGATCAGGAGTGCCGCCGCCGCGAGTCCGATCGCCTCGCCGCCGAGGCCGAGGCCGAGGCCGAGGCGAGGGAACTCGCGGAAGCCAGGGCCGCCGCGGACGCCAAGGCGAAAGCCGCTGCGGAAGCGAAAGCCGCGGCGGAAGCCAAGGCCGCCGCCGAGGCCGAGGCCCGGGCGATGGCCCAGGCGGAGGCCTCGGCCGCCGAACTGGCGCAGGAAGCGGCCGAACTGGCGCAGGAAATGGGCACCAAGGCGAAAGCCGCCGCCGACGCCAAGAAAAAGCGGGCGGAGGAAAAAGCCGCCGCCGAGGAACAGGCCCGGATCGAGGCGGAACTGGCCGCGTCCTCGCAGGCCGAGGTCGCCGCGATGCTCGAACGCGACGCCGGAAAAAAATAACACCCCCCCGTTGACATTACTGCGCAAAGGGTCATTATGCCCCATCGGGAATGATAATCGTTCTCATTCCTGGTGTGTGACTTAGGGTGACTTGAAAATCAGGGGGATGCGCGTGACGCACGTTGATTCGAAGGGTTCGCACTTGCAGAACGACATCGTGACGTTGGCCGATCTGGGGCCGGGGGACAGGGCAGCATCAACCGGATCACCGGGGACGCATCGCTGAAGCGCCGCCTGTCCGCCATGGGCGTCGTGAAGGGGCACGAGGTGTGCGTGGATCAGACGGCTCCGTTCGGGGACCCCCGCCTGTACACCCTTCTCGGCCACCAGATTTGCCTGCGCAACGCCGATGCCCGCAACATCCTCCTGATGGTTGACCGGAAGCCCGAGGCCTCTGGTTCCTGAGGACGGGCGGTTCCTGAGGACGGGGCGGCCCGGCAGGGGAATTTGCCGGCAAGGGGATGGGACGATGGCAGTTTCGACCGCTCTGGCAACGACCAAGCTCGCGGCCGGCGGCGGCGCGGGTCTGGGGTTGCTCGCGGCAGGGAGCGGGCTGATGGCCCCCCTCCTCGTGACCACCGCTGCGTTGGCCGCCGGGGCCTATGCGGGGTTCCGCTACGTGACGTGGCCGACCTGTGGAAAGTGCGC
>JADGDA010000137.1 GCA_015228695.1 Alphaproteobacteria bacterium | reverse complement strand
GTGTCCTGGAGGACGAGTCCCTGGCCGCCGACGAGGCCATCGTTCTGGCCGGGCGGTGCTGCGCTCTGCTGGAGGAGCGCGGGCCCGGAGGCGCCGACGGCAGGGGCGGTCCCCTGCGGGAGTTGCTGTCCACTCTGGCCGAGCATCTGCCGAAGTGGCGCGACGGCGACAGGATCGAGGCCCTTTTTCGTCGTCTCGTCGAATTTTCGGAGCGGGTTTTCGGCCCCCGCTCCCTTGAGCTTGCCGAGGATCTGGTCTGGCTCGGACGGTTTCTGGCCGATGGCCGCCGCTCCTCCGAGGCCGAATCGTGCCTGCGCCGGGCTTTGGACCTGTTGACCGGATTCCCCCAGTCGAAGGCCCAGGCGGCGGTGGCGGTCTATTGGCTGGCGGTGGCGGTGTGGGAGGGGGAAGGGGAAGGGAAGGGGGAAGGGGACAGAAGCGGGGCCGAGGCCTTGATGCGCGAGGCGGTGGCCCGGCATGCCGGCGTCGTGGGCGAGCATGGCGAGGGGACCCTGTTCGTGCGTCAGGAACTGGCTGGGATTCTGTGGGGTCTGGAACGCTGGGACGAAGCCGAGGCCGAATTTTCCACCCTGGTAAGGGATGCCCGCATCCATCATCCCGAAAGTCCCGTTTCCGAGCGGGCGGAAGCCGCCCTGACCCGCTTCCGCCGCAGCCGGTTGCGGGTCGATGTGGAGGGGAGGTTGTACGGGTGGGCGTTGTCCTTGCTGCGGGAGACCCATGGCGACGATCGCTTCGAACTGGCGGTCGCCATGCTGCGCGCGGTGGCCGGGCAAATGGAGCAGACCGCCGACCAGGACCGGCTGGAGGCCGAGGCGGCAACCCTTTTGGCGGCGGCGGGGAGGGTCGACGAAGCGGCCGGAATCGTCCGTTCGCGGCTCATGTCCTCATGGGGAAACTGGGACGGCGCCCGCGTCCACGCCCGGATCATCGCCACGCTGAAAGCGCGCGGCGACCGGGACGCGGTCACCCGTGCGCTTGAACGGGCCGTCGCGGAGGCGCGGGACGCCACCATCATCGAGGGGAGCGAGGATCAGGCGCTGTACGATCTGGTCGAGGTTCTGGAGGATGAGGAGCGATCCCTGGCCGTTTCCCTGTTGCCCGAGGGGGATAAGGACTTGGCGCGCGCGCTCGTGATCGCCGGCAGGGTCGAGGCCGAGGACATCGACGACGCCTTGAGGATTCTTGGGGACGGGGACTCGTCCGATCCGTCCACCCTTTGCAGCATCGCCGAACTGGCGGTCCGGAAGGGACGTGGCGATATCGTCCGCCGGCTGGTTCCCAGGCTGGAGAAGACGGACATGGCCCATTCCGGTGTCGGTCTTCTGTTCGACGCCGGCGCGCGGGACGAGGCCATGACGTTGCTCTCCGCCCTTGAACCGGGCTGGGCGCGCGCCGAGGGATTGTCCATGGCGGCGGAGTATTTCGGCGGAAGGGGCGAGCGGGACGCCTTTACCCGCCACGCCGTCGGCTGCGCCGAGGAACTCGTCGTCCACAAGATCGGATTCGCCTTCCAGTCCCTGTTCCGGATCGCTTCCGGCGCTCTGGCGTCGATGGAACCGGGAGAGGCCATTCCCTGGGGAGGCGCGCACCTGCCCCCCGCCCTCCACGCCGACTTCACCGAGGCAGTGGCGCGCTTGCTCACCCGCTCGGGCCGCCGCGCCGAAGCGCGCACCGTCGCCTCCGCCCTGGACGAGCCACGGCGCCTGCGCCTGCTTGAGACCCTGGACCACGAGGACCGTAATGAAAACGCGGTCGACGCCCTCCAGCATTCGCGCCGTCTGGCCGAGCGGGGCGACTGGGATTCCTCCGTTTCGGCGCTTGCGAGTCTTGGGGACTCCATCGCCTTCGTCGACGCCTGCCTCCAGATCGCGGAGGACGCTGCCGCCGCTGGAAGCCCCGACGGCGCATCCCTGGCCCTGAGAGCTGCGTTTAACCGGCTCCCCGGCCCCTATGCCGCTCCCCCGGCCGTGGTGATCGCCAAGGAGCACATCCGTCTGGGCCGTGGTCGTCGTCTCGGCGAGGCGGCGGTGCGCCTGCTGCCCCGGGAGTGGAGCGGCGCGCTCGCCGAGGCGGCGCTGCTGCGCGCCGCGCGCATGGACGACATCCCCGCCGCCACCCCGTTCGTCCTGGTGGCGGGTTACGCGTCGTTGGAGGTTGTTTCTTAGAGTCTGTCCGAAAATGGAACGTTTCTTAGCCGGATAAGACGCCGCGCAGGGCCGCGAAGCCTCGTTCCAGGTCGGCGATCAGGTCGTCGGGAGTCTCCAGTCCGGCGTGAATGCGCAGGGTCGGTCCCGGCGGCGCCCACGGGCTGGCCGTCCGTTCGATCGCATCCGACGTCGGAACGATCAGGCTCTCGAAGCCGCCCCAGCTATAACCCATTCCGAACAGGGTCAGGCTGTTCAGAAAGGCGTCCACCGCCCCCTTCGGGCAAGGCTTCAGGCATACCCCGAACAGCCCGCAGGCCCCGTCGAAGTCCCGGAACCAAAGGGGGTGTCCCGGATCGTCATGCAGGGCGGGATGCATGACCCGGGCGACCTCGGCGCGGGTGCGGAGCCAGTTGGCGAGGAGAATGCCGGTTTCCTGGTGCTGGCGCAGCCGTACCGCCAGGGTCCGTAGCCCGCGAAGGGCCAGATAGACCTCTTCCGAGCCGGCGCTGTAGCCGAACGTCGAGATGCTCGTCTTGACCCGGAGGAAGTGCTCCTTCGTCGTGGTGACGATCCCCAGCATGGCGTCGGAATGGCCGACGATGTACTTGGTCGCCGCTTGCAGGGAGACGTCGATGCCCTTTTCGAACGGCTTGAAGAACAAGGGCGTTCCCCAGGTGTTGTCCATGATCGCCACCGCTCCCCCCGCATGGGCGGCGGCGGCGATGGCCGGAACGTCCTGCACCTCGAAGGTCAGCGATCCTGGCGATTCCAGCAGGACCACGCGGGTGTCGGGCCGCATCAGCGAAGCAATGCCCGAACCGATCAGGGGATCGTAATAGGTGGTCTCGACGCCAAATCCCTTCAGCACCGTGTCGCAGAAACGCCGTGTCGGAAAATAGGCCGAATCCGTCACCAGGATGTGGTCGCCGGCCTTGACGAACGCGCACAGGGCTCCGGCGATGGCGGCCAAGCCGGACGAGGTGGCGATGGCGCGGTGTCCCCCTTCCAGGGCGGCGACGGCTTCTTCCAGGGCGAAGGTGGTGGGGGTGCCGTAGCGGCCATAGGTCATCTTGTCGAAGCGGAGCCGGCCCGACTCCTCAAGGTCCGCGACGGTCGGATGAAGAACGGTCGACACCCGGTAGACCGGCGGGTTGACCGCTCCGTGATGATCTTCCGGATGGCGTCCGGCGTGGGCGATGAGGGTATCGGGTTTCATGAGCACTCCGTCATCCGGTCTCAATCAACGCTTGCCGCGCCCCCCGTTGCCGCCACCCTGGCGGTTTTCCTTACGGTTCTCCCGGACGTCCTGGCGGTGTTCCTGACGGTTTTCCCGGACGTCCTGACGATGCTCCTTGCGGTTTTCTCGGGCTTCCTGACGACGTTCCTTACGGTTTTCCCGGATTTCCTGGCGACGCTCCTGACGGTTTTCCCGGACGTCCTGGCGATGTTCCTGGCGGTTTTCCCGGACGTCCTGCCGGTGCTCCTGGCGCATTTCCTGTTTCTGCTCGCGCTGCTCGGCCTCGGCGGGTTGGGCGATGGCGAAGGAGGAGCCGCCGATCAGGAGGACGGAGGCGACAAGGGCGGTTGTCAGCTTGATCATGGAAAAACATCCTTTCCTGTTCACGGGGTCGATTCAGGCGACATGCCGCGCGCCGGAGAGAGGGGCGGCCGTTCCCGTCTCGATGGGAAGTTCCGGGTGCTGGCTCCATTCGGCCCAGGAGCCGTCGTAGTTGGCGAAGTCAGTTTTGCCGATCAGGTACAGCCCGAGAGTCAGCAGGCAGCAGGTCACCCCCGAACCGCACGTCGCCACCACCGGACGATCGAGGTCGACTCCGGCCGCCTCGAACCGGCGGCGGAGACGGTCGGCCGGAAGGAAGGTCATTTCCCGTTTGTCGAGAAGGTCTAGGAACGGCACGTTGATGCTGCCCGGAATGTGGCCGAGGCGGGGGGTCGGGCGCGGTTCCGGGGCTTCCCCGTTGAAACGGGCGGGGGAGCGGGCGTCGAGAATCTGCTCCCGCCCCAGCCCGGCCTCGACCTGATCCAGGGTCCGGGTCAGGGCTCCGTTCCAGTGGGGGGTGAAGGAACGGGGGACGGGGGACGCCTCCCCTTCCTCGGTGGGCCGCTGTTCGCGCAGCCAGGCGGAAAAACCGCCGTCCACGACCGAGACCCGCCGGTGCCCGAAAACATGGAACATCCACCACACCCGCGCCGCCGCAGCGCCGCCTCCGGCGTTGTCGTAGACCACCACGTGGCTGTCGTTGCCGATTCCCAGCTTCCCGACCTCGGCGGCGAAGACGTCCGCAGTGGGGAGCATGTGGTCCTCGGGGGAGGCCGCGTCGCAGATGCGGTCGATATCGAAAAAGGCCGCGCCGGGCACATGGAGTTCCAGGAACTCCTCCCATGCGTCGCGCTGCTCGATCCTGGCCCAGTAGCTGGCGTCGAGCACCCGCACGTCCGGCCGGCTCAGATTGTTCTGAAGCCAGTCCGTCGAGACGAGGGCGTCCGGGTTGGCGTAGGCGGGCATCGGGCGGGTCCTTGGGTTCGTCAGCGGTTGGAGATCGTTTCGTTCAGGCGGTCGATTTGCGCCTGCTGGGCCGCGCAGAGGCTCTCCAGGTCGGCCAGCCGCTCGAAGACGATCCAGGCGCTGGGGATGCCCGCTTCCTCGGCCTGGGCCTTGAACTTCGCCATGCGGCGTTCGGCCGCCGCCTGCCGGGCCGCCGTCTCCCGCTTCTGTTCCGCGAGAAGCGCCTCGGCGACCGCGTAGTTTTTCTCCCGGGCCCGGCCCTGGTCGTCGATAACCCAGGCTCCCTGCCCCGATCCCTGGAATTCGGTCCGCCGCAGGGTGGGGCCGCCGGATCCGGCGGTCAAAACCTTGTCGATGCGGACCTCATTGGGATTGAACTCCGCCATGACGCTGGCTTTCTCCCAGGCCGCCTGAATCTCCTCGCGGGTGTATTTCTTTTTTTCAGCCATGGACACTCTCTCGGATTCGGTTCGTTCATCGCCTCTCCGGCACGGGTATTCTAACGCGGAGTCGAGGGAAGCACCACATCGCCGACCAGGGCGGAAGGACCCGGAGCCAGCCGTTCCGGAGGCAGGCGGATGGTGACGGTGGTGCCGGTGCCGACGGTGCTTTCGATCGACAGGTTGCCTCCGTGCATTTCGATCAGCCGCCGGGAGAGGGGAAGTCCCAGACCGGTCCCCGCGTAGGTTCTCGTGTAAGTGCTGTGAATCTGCCCGAAGGCGGTCAGGGCGACGGGGATATCCTCGGCCGCGATGCCGATTCCGGTGTCGCTCACCGAGATGACCAGCCCCACGAGGGGGCTTCCATGGGCGGAAACGCTCACCGAGCCGCCCTTGGGGGTGAACTTGATCGCGTTGGCCAACAGGTTGAGGACCACCTGCCGCAACCGCCGTTCATCGGCGACGACGTCCGGCAGATTCGCGGCGAAGCGGGCGGAAAGGTCGATGTCGGCGGCCGTGGCTCTTTCGTGCATGAGTTGGACGCAGGACTCGAGCAACGGCCTTGGGGCCACCCGGTCGCTGTAGAGGTCGAATCTCCCGGATTCGATCTTGGCGATGTCCAGAAGATCGTTGATCAGGCCGAGCAGATGAGTCGCCGAGACGTGGATGTCGTGGACGTACTCCTGGTAATGGGGATTGTTGATGGGGCCGAAGACGCCGATGTGCATGGTTTCGGCAAAGCCCATGATCGCGTTCAGCGGCGTGCGCAACTCGTGGCTCATGTTGGCCAGGAAGTCGGATTTGGTGCGGTTGGCCCGCTCGGCCTCCTCCTTGGCGATGCGCAGTTCCTCCTGGGTCTTGCGCAATGCGGTGATGTCGGTGCGGATGCTGACCGTTCCGCCGTCGCCGGTGCGCCGCTCGCTGACCTGGATCCACCGGTCTCCGGCCAGATGCTGGACGAACACGCATCCCTCGCTGACCCGCTGTTTCAATCGCCGGCGCACGTACTCCTGCGCGGTGCAATCGATCCCCATGTACTGGCCGCGCTCGATGCCGAGACGGGCGATCCGAGCGAACGGCGTTCCGGGCTCCAGAACGTCGGCGACCAGCGCGTACATCTCCTTGAACTTGTTGTTGCACAGGACCAGCCTGCCCTCCGCGTCGTGGAGGATGAAGCCCTCGGAAATGCTCTCGATGGCGTCGTAGAGCTGGACCTGTGCCCATAGGGCGCGTTGCTCGGCCAGGATTTCGGCGGTGCTGTTGGTGGCGGTGCCGCGATAGCCCAGGAATACGCCGTCGGGGCCGTGGATGGGCTTGCCGCTGGTGCGCAGATAGAGAGCGGCGCCACCGGGCGCGCGGTAGCGGTGCTGGAAATCGCGGAACGGGCGGCGGGCGCGCAGGTCGTCCATATGGGACGCGAAGGCGTCGGGGTTGTCGTTGGGGACCACGATATCGGCCCAGGTTTTCCCGATCAGATCGGCCGGATCGAGCCCGAGCAGTTCGTGCAGTCTGCCGCCGAGTTCGGTGAAGCGCAGGTCAGGCCCCATTTCCCAGATCCAGTCCGACGAGGCGGTCACGAAATCGCGGAACCGTTGCTCGCTGTCCCGCAGCGCCCCTTCCGCCGTTTGCCGTTTCCCGATCTCGCTGGCGAGTTCCGAGGTCAGACGGGGGCCGCCCCGCCGCCGGGCCAGGGCGGCGCGAAGGGCCCGGCGCAGGCGGCTGCCCTCGATGTC
>JADGDA010000136.1 GCA_015228695.1 Alphaproteobacteria bacterium | reverse complement strand
GGTTGTTCGGCGAAAAGATCTTCGACAACTGGGTGATCAGCGAGTACGGCGGTTTCCTCGCTGGCATCGTCGCCAACGCCTACCCGGATCTGACCGTGGACGTCGGCATTTCGAGTTTCAAGATCGCGCCGCCCCGTGGCCGCGAGCCCATCCACTGGGAACCCCCCCGGTTTTTCCGGATGCGTTACCGCGACATGTACACCGATCACCTCATGTACCACCGGCGCTTCGTCGCCACCTCGGACCGCTATCCCTATGACGAAATGGTGGAGTGCTCGGAGCAGGTCGACGCCTTCATCGGGGCGAAGGGGGCAAAGGTCGCCGCCGTGCAGATCAAGGACGTGATTTCCACCGGCAACGCGACGGCGGTGCAGGGAGAGGAGTACGAGCCCGCGCTGGCCCTGCTGAAGGATGCCGGATACCGGCTCGTTCTGGTCGGGCGGGAGAGGATGCCCGAGTCGTGGGCGAAGTTCGGAGTCGTCGATTACGCGAACAGCCCCATCGCCAGCTTCGAGAACGATTTCCGCGTCATGAAGCGGGCCGACGTCGGTCTTGTCGGAGCCTCCGGCATCTCCCTGTTCCTGGAGCTTTTCGACAAGCCGCTCGTCCACGTCAACACGAAGATGCCGGCGACGCCCCCATGGGGGAGAAAATGCATCTATGTGCCGTCCCTGTTCACATTGAACGCGGATGGGCGGACGCCGACCCTTCTGGAGCATCTGCAATACAATCTGACGTCCGGAATCGGATATAACCCGGCGGAGCGCACGCCCTTCCCTCCCACCCCGGCGCAAATTGCCGAGGCCGTCCACGAGATGCTCACCCTGGCGGGCGACCCCACCCTTCCGTTGACGGAACGGCAGCGGAAGTACAAATCCCTCGATCCCCACGGATGCGTCGGGTTCTCCTCCAGCCGGATCAGCGATTCGTTCCTCAGGGACCATGAACAGCTTCTCTGATCCCGAGGCGCGCCCCCTTTCCCATGCCCAGCCTCCCCCCCGGTTCGAGGGGCGCGGGGTGGCGTGCGTGCGGGGCGAGCGCGTGGTGTTCACGGGACTTTCCTTCGCCCTCGGGGCCGGCGACGCCCTGGTGCTGCTCGGCCCCAACGGCAGCGGAAAATCAAGCCTTCTCAGGGTCATGGCCGGGTTGCTGTCCCCAGCGGCGGGGGGCCTGCTCCGCGATGGCCGGGAGGTCCGCGACGACCCGGAATCCCATGGCGCCGCCGCCCGCTACGTCGGCCACCTCGATGCGGTGAAGCCGGTGTTGTCGGTGGCCGAGAATCTGACCTTCTGGGCCATCCTCCACGGCGTCGACGGCGCGGCCGCCGAAGCGGCCGTGGCGGGGGCGCTGGAGCGTTTCGGACTGTCCCGGCTCGCCTCGGTTCCGGGGAAATTGTTATCGGCGGGGCAGAAAAGACGGGTCAACCTGGCCCGGCTGTTGTTGTCGCCCTCCGACCTGTGGTTGCTGGACGAGCCGACCACCGCCCTCGACAAGGCGTCCATCCGCACCGTCGAGGCGATCCTGGCCGAACATCGCGCCCGGGGAGGCATGGTCGTCGTTTCCACCCACGCCGACATCGCCCTCGGCGGCTTCGCCACCCTCCAGATGGACGAGTACGCGCCATGATGGGCTCTTTTCTCGACATCGTCCGGCGCGACCTGCGGTTGGCGCTGCGCCAAGGCGCCGACAGCCTGATGGTCCTGGCCTTCTTCGTGGTCGGCGTGGTGCTGTTTCCGTTCGGCGTCGGGCCGGAACTCGCGGTGCTGGAGCGGATCAGCGCCGGTGTCCTCTGGGTAATGGCGCTGCTGGCCGCCCTCCTGTCCCTTGATCGCCTGTTCCAGAACGATTACGAGGACGGCAGCCTCGATCTTCTCGCCCTGGCCCCGGTGCCCTTGCCGATCATCGTGCTGGGCAAGGTGGCGGCGCACTGGCTGACCACGGGACTGCCCCTGATCGCCATTGCGCCGCTGCTGGCGGTGCTTCTGAACATGAACGGAGACGGCTTCGTCATGCTGGTGACGGCCATGGCGCTGGGCACCCCCACCCTGAGCCTGATCGGGGCGGTCGGGGCGGCCTTGGTGCTGGGAGCGCGGCGCGGGGGCGTGCTGCTGTCGCTTCTGGTGCTGCCTCTGTACGTGCCGGCCCTGGTGTTCGGCGTCTCTGCGGTGGATGCGGCGGTGATGGGCTTCGAGACCCGCGCCCAGATAATGGTTCTGGGGGCGCTGCTGCTGGCCTCCGCCGCGCTGTGCCCCTGGGCGGCCTCGGCGGCCCTGCGGCAGGCGATCGAGTAGATTACTTGAAAAGGTCGGCGTAGATGTCGAGGGTGTCGAAGCGGTAGGCGGCCTCGGGGGCGTCCGTGGCCGTTCCGATCGCCGAGCCGGAAATGTAGTCGAATCCGGCCCCCCGCGCGGCGGCGGCCAGACTGCGCGTCCTGAGTTCGAAGACATAGGTCCGCACCCCGGCCCGCTCCGCGGCTTGCGTAAAGGACTCCATCAGGACAAGAACCTCGGTCTCGGGCAGGGCTTCACGTCCGAGCGCGACCCCGATGGCGGAGACTTTGGCGATGGCGAAGGCGTCGAAGTGGGAGCGGGACAGGGACGTGCGCACGTTCACCGCGCTGGAAAACGGGCGCAGATACAGCAGCAGTTCGGTGATCCGGCCCGGCGGCGCGCCCTCCGGCAGGTCCACGAGTTCGAACGTTAGATGCCGACGGGCCTCCTTGGACAGCCGTTCGCAGGCGGCGAGATAGGCGCTCCGCGCCCCCGCGCGGGCCAGGGTCTCGAAGTGCACCGGCGCGACCAGTTTCGCCCGGCGGCCCGAGGCCAGCAACGCCTCGACGTCGGCCCGGACCTTGCCGAGAAGCTCGATATCCACCTGACAGACCAGCAACGGCGGCGCGGCGGCGTAGATGGCGTCCCCCATCAGCACCCGGTCGCAGGACACGGGCAGGGTGGGCAGGCAAAGGAAGGTCCCGATGGCCCGATTGCGGACATGCCACATGGGCATGTAAAGATGGGACAGCCCCGACGGAAGATCGGGCCGGGGCTCGTAATGCCACTCGCCCCGGCATTTTTCTTGCTCCCGGCCCCCCTGTTCCCGGCCCCCCTGCTCCCGGATAGGCGTCACGGTGTTCACCACCCAAGGGTTGTCGAAGGCATAGGCGCGGCGCGCGGGTCTCTCCCAGGCCGGAACCAGATCGACGTCCTCCCCCGTGGCCCTGCCCTCGACCATCTCGGAACACGTCCGGACCTCCGGCGACGGGGCGGCGCCGACGACGGTCGTGTCCGCCTCCGCCGCCAGCCGGACCGTCTCGGCCAGAACGTCGATGCCCTCGATCGACGCTTCGCCCTGGGTCATCCGCACCACCCCGGCCCCAACCCGGATCTCACGGAAGGCGGGGTCCCAACTGCTCAGACAACGCTCGATCTCCGCGGCGATCAGGGCACACTTGACGCGGGCCTCGTCGGCGCACAGACGGGCGAAGACGATGAAGAAGGCCGTATCGGACAGCGGCAGCATCATGTCGACGATGTCCAGGCGACGTCCGATCGCGCCGGTGCACAGCGTCTCCACACGCTCGGCCATTGCCTCCCACCGCCCCTGGGCATCGAGAATCCGGCGCACTCCGTCAAGGTTGATGACGTGAATCGCCCCGGCCGCCAACTCTCCGCGGGCTTCCAGCATCCGGCGCAGGCGCCGGGAAAACGTCTTGGCGGCGGGAGCCGCGCGCGGACGCGGCTTCGGGGGCGGCCTCGCGGCCTTGGCCGACCCGGAGATCCGCCGCGCCATCCGCGACACATGCGACCAGAAGACCCGGGCCGATTTGGCGTCGTCGGTCATCGTCCGCCCCCCTCGGACCCCGCGCCCATCAAACGTTCGATCCACTCCAGCAGGTCCGAGGCGCGGAACGGCTTTTCCAAGGTGGCGTCGGCCCCCGCGCTGGGCGCCACCGCCAGCAGGTCCATGGCGTGCGCACGCCCGCCGCCGGAGATGGCGAGCACCTTGACTCCGGGGTTTTCCCTCTTCATGACGGTAATGGCCTCTATTCCCTCGCGGTTCGGCATGATGATGTCGGTAATGACGAGTTCGGGCCGCTCCAGGCGGAACACCGCCAGCCCCTCGTTGCCGTCGGCGGCGGTGACGACCCGGTAGCCAAGCTTTTCCAGAACCTTGCGCAGGAGATCGCGGATCCCCTTCTCGTCGTCCACGATCAGCACGGTGGCCATCGTCTCACCCCATGCCCGCCGGGGAAGCCGCCATCGTCTCGATGGCCGCCGCCTCCACCGGCTCGGAGAAAAGGTAGCCCTGCGCCAGATCGCAGTTCCATTTGCCCAGCATCCGCAGGGCGGCTTCCGTCTCCACCCCCTCCGCCACCACCGAGAGTCCCAGATTGTGGGCCATGCCGATGGTGGTCTCCACGATGACCGCCAGTTCGCGGGCGGTTTCCATACCGGAGACGAACGACTTGTCCACCTTGAGTTCCGAGAAGGGCAACCGCAGCAATTGCGCGATCGACGAATAGCCGGTGCCGAAATCGTCGATCGACAGACGAAACCCTTTGAGCCGGAAGCGGCTCAGGATTTCCAGCAGGGTGGCGGCATCCTGCATGGAAGCGGTTTCGGTCAGTTCCAGGGTCAAACGCTCGGGGGTCACGCCGGCGGCGGCGCACCGGGCGGCAAGCAGGTCGGGCAGTTGGCGGTCATGGATGTTCCGGGCGGAGAGGTTGACCGCCACCTGAAGGTCCAGCCCCATCCCCCGCCACGCGCCGGCCTGCCGGAAGGCCCGGTCGACCACCCACGCCGTCAACCGGTCGATCAGCCCCGACGTCTCGGCCATTGGAACAAAGGCATCGGGCGGGATGATCCGGCCCGACTCTCCCCTCCAGCGCACCAGCGCCTCGACCCCCACCACCCGTCTGGTGCGGACATCCACCTTGGGCTGATAGAGCAGGAACAGCCGCTCGGAATCGATGGCGGCGGCAAGGGCTTCCGGCGTCGGGTTTCCGAGGTCCCCGTGCAAGGCGGCAAGCCGTTGCCGCAGCTCCGTCGCGCGCACCGGCTTCCGCACTGCTCCCGCCATGGCAAGGCCGATTTCGACGCCCAGCCGATGGGCGGAATCGAGCACCCGCTCGTCGACGCCGCTGATGAGAACCACCTTGGACGGACAGCGCCTTTCCCCGATTTCCCGCAGCAGCTCGATCCCGTCCGTTCCCGGCATCTGGAGATCGAGAACCAGAACGGAGGGCCACCCCGTTTCCACATCGGCATGGAACGCGGAGACCGACGCGGCGGCCCGCGCCCGATACCCGGCGGCCGAGGCGACCTTGACGACGAAGGCGGCGAAGGTGCTTTCGTCGTCGACGATGAGCAGCGTGTTCATGGCGATTGTTCCTCCTCCTGTGCCTGCGGCCGTTCGAGAACGCGGCGCAGGGCGCGGGCGAGATCGTCCTTGCGGAACGGCTTGGCCAGCAGGGGATAGACGACTTCCCGCCCGTTCCGCTCGTGCGTGTCGAGAATCACCCGCTCGGTGAATCCCGAACTGAGCAGCACGGGAAGACCGGGAAGAAGCGAGCACGCCCGGTCGGCCAGATCGATTCCGTCCAGACTCCCCGGCATGATCACGTCGGTGAAAAGGATATCGGGGACCAGTCCCCCTTCGATCAGGGCCAGGGCCTTGTCGCCGCTGTCGGCCTCCACCACCCGGTAACCGAGGTCGGCGAGCTGCCGCACGGCGACCCGGCGCATGTCGGCATTGTCCTCGGCCACCAGGACCAGTTCGTGGCGCGCCTTCTCGATTTCCGGAACGACCGCCGCCGCCGCCGCCCGCTCCTCCGGAACGCTGGAAAAGCGCGGCAGGTAAAGCCGGACCGTGGTTCCCTTCCCGGGCTCGGAATAGATGTTCACATGCCCGCCGGACTGCTTCATGAAGCCGTAGACCATGGACAGCCCGAGTCCCGTGCCCTTGCCGACCTGCTTGGTGGTGAAGAACGGGTCGAACACGCGCGGCAGCACATCCGGCGCGATCCCGGAACCGGTGTCGGACACCGCCACCAGAACGTAGTCCCCGGGGGAAAGTTCGCTGTGGCTGGCGGCATAGACGGCGTCGAGGGTCCGGTTGTGGGTCTCGATCATCAGGCGCCCGCCCTGGGGCATGGCGTCGCGGGCGTTGACGGCGAGGTTGACGATGGTCGTCTCGAACTGCGCCGGGTCGACCTTCACCCGCCAGACATCGTCCTCGCACGCCAGCCGGATGTCGATCCGTTCGCCGAGCGAGCGGCGCAGCAGCGTGACCATGCCCGAGATCGCGGCATTGATGTCCACTTCCTCGGGCTGGAGCGTCTGCCGCCGGGAAAAGGCCAGCAGCCTCCGGTTGAGTTCGGCCCCGCGCAATCCGGCGTCCAGGGCGGCGTCCACCAGTTCCAGCGCCTCGGCGTCGTTCTCCACCCGCTCGCGGACGAGGTCCAGATTGCCGATCAGGACTCCGAGCAGGTTGTTGAAGTCGTGGGCGATGCCGCCGGTGAGATTGCCGATCGCCTCCATCTTCTGCGCCTGCCGCAGTTGTCCCTCGGTCCGCCGCTGTTCCGCGACGGCCGTGCGCATGTCGCTTTCCAGCTTATGCGCCTGACCTTCGAGGTCCACCTTGGCCCGGGCGAGGCGGCAATACAGCCCGCTCGTCTCCAGCAGCAGCACCCAGAGGACGAAGCTCGTCGCCATGAACCCGTAGGCGCGCCCGGCATAGAAACCGACGTCCCAGCGCCCGCCGTTGATGACCGCGCTGAGAATGACGTCGAACAGCCAAGCGCACATGACGACCCGGAGCCAGAGATCGAGGACCGACGGCGCCCGCCGCCACAGAAGAGCGAGAAGCGCGAGGAGGCTGAGCACCCA
>JADGDA010000135.1 GCA_015228695.1 Alphaproteobacteria bacterium | reverse complement strand
CGACCGAACGATGCAATCTCAACTGTTCCTATTGCTATATCCCCGAGTCGATGCGGCGGGGGGGGCAACAGATGGACAAGGCGGCGATGTTCAACGCCCTGGACCGGCTGCATGCGTATTTCCGCGAACACATGCCCGACGGGCGTCTGCCGCAGGTGATTTTTCACGGGGCGGAGCCTCTGCTGGCCCGGGAGGCCGTCTTCGCCGCCATCGACCGGTATGGCGACCGCTTCCGGTTCGGGGTTCAGACCAACGGGACCCTGTTTGACGACGAAGCGGCCACGTTCCTGACCTCGCGCGGGGTCGGGATCGGTCTGTCCCTCGACGGTCCGGTTTCCTCCGTCGCCGACCGCACGCGCCGGCGCTGGAACGGGGATGGGGTGTTCGACCACGTTATCCGGGCGATCGAGCGTCTCGACGGGTATCCAGGCTACAACGTCATTTGCACGATGACCTCCGGAAACTTGGCCCATCTGACGGAGATGGTCGAGCTGTTTCACGAGCGCCGGGTGCCGGCCTGCATGCTCAACGTCACCCGCTGCACCCTGCCCGGAGCCCGGGAAACGCGCGGCGACGACGGGCAGGTTTCCAGGGCCTACCTCGCCGCTCTGGACCGGACCCACGCCCTGTACCGGGAAAGCGGGCGGAAACTCGTGGTCGCCAACTTCGCCAACATCCTGATCGCCATCCTGGCCCCGACGGCGCGGCGGCTGATGTGCGATATCTCACCCTGCGGCGGGGGGCGGAGTTTCTTTGCCCTCGCTCCCGATGGCGAGCTGTTTCCGTGCAGCGAGTTCATCGGCCTTCCCGCCTTTGCCGGAGGCAACCTGTTCCGGAAGCCGATCGCCGACATCCTGGACAGCCCGGCTTTCCGGCACGTCTCCGCCCGCAAGGTCGAGGACGTGGAAGGGTGCGCCGTCTGCCCGATCCGCCATTTCTGTGGCTCGCCATGTCCGGCGGAGGCTCACGAAATGAACGGCGGCATGGATCGCAAAGGCGCGTTCTGCCAGTTTTACGAGGAGCAGGTCCGCTATGCCTTCCGGTTGATCGCCGACGGGCGGCACGAGGACTTCCTGTGGGACGGGTGGGACGACGGCGCGGAAACGGCCTGTGCGATCGGCATGGGGTAATTGGGCGACCATAAAGTATGGCCTTTCCTGGCCCGACGGGTTAATTTCCGCTCGCGGGTCCGGAAGGGTCGGGGGGCTCCCCCACGGGGGAGCGCCGGGTTGAATTGTTCCGTCCCGCACACCAACTCAAGACAAGAAAAGAGCGGGAGCGTTCATCGATGACGGGTCGGGTAAAAAAACGCCGGGTAGCCTTGCCGCCGCTGTGTACCTTCGCCCTGCGACTCGTCACCGAGGCCGCCGCCCGGGCCGCCTACGACTGGATCGGACGCGGCGACCAGAAGCAGGGCGAGGAGGCGGCCGCGCGGGCGATGCGGGTGAGCCTCAACCACCTGCCGATCGACGGGGTGATCGTGATCGGGGACGGCGAAAGCGGGGTCGCGACCGATCTCTACAACGGCGAGCAGATCGGCCATCCCCGCCACAAGCCGAAATTCGATATCGCGGTCGACCCGGTAGAGGGCATAAGCTTCCTGGCCCGTGGGATGGCCAATGCCATGGCCGTGGTCGCCATGGCTCCGCGCGGCGCCATGTTCCAGCCCGGTCCCGCGTTCTACATGGAAAAGTTCGTCGGTCCGCCCGAAATCAAGGGCAAGATCGATCCCGCCCTTCCGGCCGCGGAAAAGATCGCCCTGTTGAGCCGCAAGCTGAAAAAGCCGGTGGCCGACATTTCCGTCTTCGTCCTGGACAAGCCCCGTCACCGCGAACTGGTGGATCAGATTCGCGGCGCGGGGGCGCGGGTCGTCCTCTATCCGGCGGGCGACATCGCCGGAGCCGTCATGGCGGCGACGCCGGGTTCGGGGATCGACGCCATGATGGGCACCGGCGGCACCGCCGAGGGGATGCTGGCTGCCTGCGCCATCCGCGCCATGGGGGCCGAGTTTCAGGGCCGGATCGACCCCCAGCTTGAAACCGAGAAGAGGGCGGTGCTGGCGGCGGGGATGGATACCACCCGCTGGCACTCCGTGGATGAGTTGATCGCTTCGGATCAGGTCTTCTTCTGTGCCACCGGCATCACGCCCGGATTGCTGCTCGGAGGCGTCGAGCGGACCCGGACCCAGGAACGGACGGAGACCCTGATGATTTCCGGGCCGGACGGGGAGCGTCAGCTCCTGACCACCCATCACCACAAGGGGGGTGCCTGACGGGCGCGCTGTCCGGCGATCTTCCGGGCCGCGCGTTCGCCTTCTTCCCCGGTGCCGGTCGCCGGTTTCCCGATGGGGCCGGTGTTGGATCGCCCCGCATCATGACGTCGAGGACATAACGCTTATGACGCAACACCCCGAGTCGCCCGTTGGACACCAGGATATGGCCAACGCCCTCCGCTTCCTTGCCGTGGACGCGGTGCAGAAGGCCAATTCCGGCCACCCGGGCATGCCCATGGGCATGGCCGACGCGGCCGCCGTCCTGTTTTCCCGTTTCCTGAAGTTCGACGCCGCCGAACCTCGTTGGGCCGACCGCGACCGTTTCATTCTGTCGGCGGGCCATGGGTCCATGCTGCTGTACGGCTTGGCCTATCTGTCCGGCTACCCGGACATCGACATCGAGCAGATCAAGAGCTTCCGCCAGTTCGGCGCGCGCACGGCGGGCCATCCCGAATACGGCCACTTGGCGATCACCGAAACCACCACCGGCCCGCTCGGGCAGGGGATCGCCAACGCGGTCGGATTCGCCCTGGCGGAGAAGATGATGGCCGCCCGTTACGGCGCCGGGATCGTCGACCATTACACCTATGTGATCGCCGGAGACGGTTGCCTGATGGAGGGCATGAGCCAGGAGGCCATTTCCCTGGCCGGCCATCACGGGCTGAACAAGCTGATCGTCCTGTGGGACGACAACGGAATCTGCATCGACGGCGCCACCTCCAAGACCACCTCCGACGATCAATTGATGCGCTTCAAGGCATCCCATTGGGATGTTCAGGCGGTGGACGGACACGATCCCGAGGCGGTGGCCGCCGCCCTCGAAGCCGCGAGAAAGTCGGCCACGCCGTCGATGATCGCCTGCCGCACCGTCATCGGCCGGGGGGCTCCGACCCTGGCCGGAACGGAGAAGACCCACGGCGCGCCCCTGGGGGAGAAGGAAATCGCCGGTGCGCGCGCGGCCCTGAACTGGCCGCACGCTCCCTTTGACGTTCCGGCTCCGATCCTCGCCGTTTGGCGGGACGCGGGCGCGCGCGGGCGCGGGGAGCGGCTGGCGTGGCAGGGGCGTCTCGACGCCCTGGGGGCCGACAGGAAGGCCGAATTCCTGCGCGTCATGGAGGGCCGCCTGCCCGATGGGTGGGGGGGGGTGGTCAACGCCTTCAAGAAAAGAATGTCCGAGGAAAAGCCCTCCGTCGCCACCCGCAAGGCATCGGAGATGACCCTCGACGTGCTGGTGCCCGCGATTCCGGAACTGGTGGGCGGCTCTGCCGACCTGACCCATTCCAACCTGACCATCGTCAAGGGCATGCCCGCCGTAACTCCGCAGGACGCCTCCGGGCGTTACATCCATTGGGGCGTCCGCGAGGCGGCCATGGGCGCGGCGATGAACGGGCTCGCCCTGCACGGGGGCTTCATCCCCTATGGCGGCACCTTTTTGGTCTTCACCGATTACTGCCGTCCGGCGATTCGTCTGTCGGGTCTGATGGGCAAGCGAGTCGTCTACGTCATGACCCACGACTCCATCGGTCTCGGCGAGGATGGCCCCACCCACCAGCCCATCGAGCATGTGGCGTCGTTGCGGGCCATGCCCAACGTCCTGGTCTTCCGCCCCGCCGATGTGGTCGAGACGGCGGAGTGCTGGGCCTTGGCCCTGGAAAACGACCGGCGTCCGTCGGTTCTGGCCCTGTCCCGCCAGAATCTTCCGACCGTGCGGACCACCCACACCGATGAGAATCTTTCGGCGCGGGGGGCCTACGTGCTCCGGGAGGCGGAGGGCGGCGAGCGCCGGGCGACGATTCTCTCCACCGGCTCCGAGGTCGAGATCGCCCTCAAGGCGCGGGAGATGCTGATGGCCAAGGGCGTGCCGACGGCGGTGGTGTCCATGCCCTGCTGGGAACTGTTCGACGAGCAGCCCGAGACCTACCGGAGCCGGATTCTGGGCAAGGGATGCAAGAGTTCCGTCCGGGTGGCCATCGAAGCCCTTGGCACGTTCGGCTGGGAGCGGTATGTGGGAAGGAGGGGAGCGGTGATCGGCATGACGGGCTTTGGCGCGTCGGCCCCCGCCGCTAAACTCTACGAACATTTCGGCATCACGGCGGAGGCCGTCGTCGCTGCCGTCGAGGCCCGTATTTAGTCCAAACTGGGGGAAGAACATGTCTTTGATTTCCATGCGTCAACTGCTCGACCACGCGGCCGAGTACAGCTACGGGATGCCTGCGTTCAACGTGAACAACATGGAGCAGGTGCTGTCGATCATGAACGCGGCGAAGAAGTGCGACGCGCCGGTGATCCTACAGGCCAGCCGGGGCGCCCGCTCCTACGCCGGCGACATCATGATCAAGCACATGATCATGGCGGTGATCGAGATGTATCCGACCATTCCGGTGTGCATGCACCAGGACCACGGCAACAGCACTGAGACCTGCCTGACCGCCATCGTCGCCAATTTCTCCTCGGTGATGATGGACGGCTCGCTGGAGGCCGACGGCAAGACTCCGGCCAGCTTCGATTACAACGCCAACGTCACCAAGGCGGTCGCCGACATGGCGCACATGGTCGGCGTCTCCGTCGAGGGTGAGCTGGGCGTTCTCGGCTCGCTTGAGACCGGCAAGGGCGACAAGGAAGACGGCCACGGCTTCGAGGGCACCCTGGACCATAGCCAGCTCCTCACCGATCCGGATCAGGCGGTCGAGTTCGTGAAGCGCACCAAGTGCGACGCCCTCGCCATCGCCATGGGCACCTCCCACGGCGCCTACAAGTTCACCCGCAAGCCGACCGGCGACATCCTGGCCATGGACGTGGTCAAGAAGATTCATGCCAAGCTCCCCACCACCCATCTGGTGATGCACGGCTCCTCCTCGGTGCCGCAGGAGCTTCAGGACCTGATCAACAACAACGGCGGCCAGATGCCCCAGACCTACGGCGTGCCCCTTGAGGAAATCGTCGAAGGCATCAAGAACGGCGTGCGCAAGATCAACATCGACACCGACTGCCGCATGGCCGTCACCGGCACTTGGCGCAAGATCGCCACGGAGAAGAAGGGCGAGTTCGACCCGCGCAACTTCAACAAGCCGGCCATGGAAGCCATGCAGAAGGTCGTCGAGGACCGTTTCGAGCGTTTCGGCGCCGCCGGAAAGGCCTCGAAGATCAAGGCGATCGCGCTGTCCGACATGGCCAAGCGCTACAAGTCCGGCGAACTGGATCCGAAGATCCAGTAGGACCATGCGGGTTCGGGGGGCGTTAAGCCCCCCGGATGACGCCGGCTGGGCCGCTTCCCCCGCGCTTCCGGGAGACGTCCGATGAAGCGGAACCAGCGCCGTTCGGCGAAAAAGACCGAGGGACAACCGGGCGGGCCTTTCTCTGCGGCCGTCGCCCACCAGTTGGCCGGGCGGCTCGACGAGGCGGTGGCGAACTACCGGAAGGGGCTGGAAAGCCAGCCCGATTATGCCGAGGCCCACTACAACATGGCCCTGGCCCTGCACGGTCTCGGCCGGTGGGACGAGGCGGTGGCGAGCCTCCGCCGTGCTCTGGACATCGACCCCGCCTACGTCGACGCCCACAACAACCTGGGTTCCGTGCTCTACGGCCTTGGTCACCTGGACGAGGCGGTGGTAAGTTTCCGCCGCGCCCTGGAACTCAGGCCCGATCTGGCCGCGACTCACAACAATCTGGGTTCGGCGCTGTACCGGCTCGGGCGGCAGGAGGAGGCGGAAGCGAGCGTCCGCCGGGCTTTGGACCTTCGTCCCGACTTCGCCGAGGCCCACTTCAACCTGGGCAACATCCTCCAGAGGACGAACCGGCTGGAGGAGGCGGTGGCGCACTACGAACGCTCCCTTTCCCTCAAGCCCGATTTCAAGGGTATTCCCAGCAACCTGGACACGGCGCTTTATCTGTTGGCGAGCGCGGGGCGCCGCGAGGCGGCCCTCGAAGGGGCCAACGCCTGGGCGCGGATCGATCCGGATGATCCGATCGCCGGCCATGTGCTGGCCGCTCTTCAGGGGGGGGAGGCCAGTCCCCCGCGCGCCTCGGACGGCTACGTCGCGGCGCTGTTCGATGGCTTTGCGGAAAGGTTCGACGACGTTCTTGCCGGCCTGAACTATCGGGCTCCGGCCCTGATTGCCGGGATGGTGATGCGGGAGACGTTCTCCGCCGCGCCCGACGTGCTGGACGCGGGGTGCGGCACCGGTCAGGTCGGCCAACTCCTGCGGCCCCGCGCGCGGACCCTGGTCGGCGTCGATCTGTCGCGGGAGATGCTGTCGCGGGCCGCCGGACGCGGTGTTTACGACCGGCTGCACCGGGGCGAGTTGACCGCCTTCATGGCGGCGCATCCGGCGGCGTTCGACGTGATCACGGCCGCCGACGTGCTGATCTATTTCGGCGACGTCGCCCCGCTCTTCTCCGCCGCCGCCGCCGCGCTGCGACCCGGCGGCTTGGTGGCCGTCTCGGCCGAGGAACTGACGGACGCCGCCGCCGGGGACTGGCGGCTGCAACTCCACGGCCGCTATCGCCAGCGCGAGAGCTATCTCCGCCACTGCCTCGCCTCCGCCGGCCTCGCCCCCGTCCGCTTCGAGCGGCACGTTCTGCGCTCGGAGTCCGGGCAGGACGTCGAGGGCCTCATCGCCCTGGCCCGGCAA
>JADGDA010000134.1 GCA_015228695.1 Alphaproteobacteria bacterium | reverse complement strand
GCGTCGCCTTCCAACTCCTCCCAAGGCCGTCGTGGCCGGGCTTGCCCCGGCCACCCACGCCCCGCCGTCTGGTCCGAACCAGAAGGAAGCCCGCGCACGACTATCTTTGGCTGTGGCCAGGCGCGGCTTTCACGCCGGATCGTTGAAGACGAAGCTTTGTCCCGCCTTCCCTTCCCGGACGTCCATTTCCAGGCCGCCGAGGAACAGGAGGGATTTGGCGTCGACGAAGAGCTTCACGCCCTTGTCCTCGAACACGCTCTCGTCGGGTTTTTTCTCGGTTGCGAATTCCAGGACATAGGTCAATCCGGTGCAACCGGATGTCTTGACCCCGACCCGCAGGCCGAGCGCCGATGGGCCGTTCCTGGTCATCAGGTCGCGGACCCGGTCGGCGGCGGCGGGGGTCACGGTGATCGGTCGGGTGCTCATGGTCGCCTATTCCACTCCGTTCAGGGTGAAGAAGAAGGTGGTTCCCTCGCCGGGTTCGGAGGTCAGCCAGATTTTTCCCCCGTGACGTTCGACGATCTTTTTGCACACCGCGAGTCCGATCCCGGTGCCCTCGTACTCGTCGCGCGCGTGCAGCCGTTGAAAGATCATGAAAATCCGTTCGAAATACTGGGAAGCGATGCCGATCCCGTTATCGCGCACGAAAAAGACCCAGGTTCCCCCCTCAAACCGCGCCCCCACCCGAATCGAGGGCGTCGCGTTGGGCTTGCGGTACTTGAGGGCGTTGCCGATCAGGTTCTGGAACAGGCGGATCATCTGCTGACGGTCGGCCATCACGGTGGGGAGCGGGTCGCGGGACAGCACGGCCTGCGCCTCCTCGATCCTGGGGTGCAGATTGAGAAGGGCCTCGTCCACCACCTGTTCGAGGTCCACCCCCTCGAACGTCTTGCCCTGGGTCCCCACGCGGGAAAACTCGAGCAGATCGCGGATCTGGTTCTGCATGCGGTGGGCGCCGTCGACGATGAAGCCGATGTACTCGTCCGCGTCCTCGCCGAGTTTGCCCTTGTACTCCCGGTTCAGCAACTGCACGAATCCGGTAACGACCCGCAAGGGCTCCTGCAAATCGTGGGAGGCGACGTAGGCGAAGGCTTCCAGTTCCTGATTCGACTGGCGCAGCTTTTCCTCCACCACCCGGCGTTGGCTGATATCGACTCCCATGCCGACCAGCTTGGACCCGTCGACGGGGGGCATGCGCCTTCCGGAGAAAAAATAGGGAATCCGTTTCCCGCCCTTGGTGACGAGGAGAATCTCGGCCTCCACCACGCCCTCCGTGACGAAATCGCGTTCGTCGTGTTCGAACAGGGCGGACAGCTCCATCCGGCCGATCTCCCCCGCGTCGTACCCGGAAATCTTCTCCAGACTGCGATTCCACAGATCGAACCGGCCGTCGGAGGTCAGGGCGAAGAAAACCCCCGGCAGGCTGTCGATGACCCAGCGGGTGAAGTCCCTCTCCCGCCGCAAGCCCTCCTGGGCCCGCAACCGCTCGGTGACGTCCCGGAAGACCGAGACCGCCCCGGTCAGTTCATTGCCGTCCATGATCGGGGTCGCGAGATATTCCACCGGAAAACAGCTTCCGTCCTGCCGCCAGAAGATTTCTCCCTTCACCTCGCGTCGGGCGCCGGTGATATAGGTCGAATGAACCGGACATTCCTCGGGCGGATAGTGCGAGCCGTCGGAGCGGGTATGGTGAATCAGCCCGTGCAGCTTGCTGCCGATCAGGTCCCTGGACGACCAGCCGAGCATGCGCTCCGCCGCCGGATTGACGAACACGCACCGCCCGTCCCGATCCAGCCCGTAGATGCCCTCGCCCACCGCATCCAGCAGCAGCCGGAGCCGCTGCTCGCTCGCGTGGAGGGCGTCTTCCGCGCGTCGGCGTTCGGTGATGTCGCGGAAAACCAGGACGGTCCCGACCCGTTCCCCCCCCTCGACCAGGGACGTCGCCGACATCTCCACCGGAAACTCCGAGTCATCGCTTCTCTTGAGAAGGCATGTCCGGTGCCGGGTGGCTTCCCGGTGAACATCCATGTCTTCTTTCGCGCACAGAACCGAGGAACAGGCCCCTCCGCTCGGAAAGGCACAGGTCATGCCGACCCAATTCCGGCCAAGCACCTCCGTTTCGGACCGCCCGATCAGTTCGAGGGCCGTGGTGTTCACGAAGGTGACGGTGCCGGAAGAGTCGAGACCGACGACGCCTTCCCCGGCCGCCCGCAGGATCAGTTCGATGCGCCGTTCCATCTCGGCGAGTTGCTTGGCCCGCGCGTCGAGGCTTTCCTCCAGATGGCGCACATAGCCCCGTTCCGCGCTCGCCAGAATGTCGGACATGGAGAGGATGCCCAGGGTTTCCCCCTTGTTCCCGACGACGACGACATGGCGGAACCGCCGCGCCTCCAGGATGTTCCGGGCCTCGATCAACGTCGCGTTCACCGAAACCGAGATCAGGGGGCGGGTGGCGAAATCCCCGATGCACGCCGAGCCTACCCGGCGGGCCAGCAAGCGGACGATATCGCGCTCGGTCACGATGCCCACCGGTTCGCCGTGCTCGGTGACCAGGGCCGCGTCGGAGCCGCTGGCATCCAGGCGGCGGACGGCCTCGCCCACATCCGTGTCGTGGGCCAGCGCGAACGCCACCCGGAACGGAACCGAACTCACGGAACGGAAGGAAAGGTAGGAGTTGATCCCCAGTCTCAAGACCACGTCGGTCTGGCTGAGCACTCCGATCATGCTTCCGTCGTCGTCCACCACGACCAGATGGCGGATCCCGCGTTCCCGGAGCTTGAGCGCCGCGCCCTCCAGGGACGCATGCCCCTCGATGGTCACGACAGGAACCGTCATGTGCGCCGAGATGGGCTCGTCGAAGGCCCCGGACCGGTCGAAATCCAGACGCAGCGCGTCCCGCTCGGTCCAGATGCCCAGGGGCTGCCCGCCGTCGGCGACGATGATCGAGCCGCACTTGTGCCCAGCCATCAGCGCCGCAGCCTCGGCCACCGGGGTTCCGGGAGGGCAGGTGAGAACATCGACATGGGCCAGAGACCGGACCGTATCCGCCACAACGCCGGAAGTCCCCGGACTCCCCTGGTCCACGCGACCCGACTCCAACCCCTTCTCCTCACCCAGCGGGAGCACGACTACAGAGAACGATCCTCATTATCATCCAACCCGGCCCACGAATCCAGGGTAACCCACTCGCCGATCAGGGCAAAAAACGCAGGTTCACAAAAAGTTAACATGCGGCCTCAATGCCCTCCATCACAATCAAGGGTCGTCGCACACGGACTTGACCCGCGTACCCGCGGGCCTCCTTCCGGCGCGGAGCAGACGGCGAGGCGTGGGTGGCCGGGGGGGAAAGACGTCACGATGGCGAGGATGCCGCCTTCCGGTTCTTCTTCCCGGCCTTGCGCCGAACCTCTCCGGTCTCCTCGAAGTGATCGGCGACCAACCGGTCAAGGAGACGCAGGCCGAACGCCGTGCTTCCCTTGGGAGTGAGCGCGGTGTCCTTCTTCGCCCAGGTGACGCCCGCGATGTCGAGATGCGCCCACGGAGCCTTGTTGACGAAGCGTTGCAGGAACTGGGCGGCGGTGATGCTCCCGGCATCGCGGCCGCCGACGTTTTGCATGTCGGCGATGTCGGACTTGATCTGCTTGTCGTACCCCTCGCCCAGCGGCAGCCGCCACAGGGGCTCCCCCACCGCCTTGCCCGCGTCGAGCAACTGCCCGGCCAGGATGTCGTCGTTGGAAAACAGCCCCGCGTGCTCGGTGCCGAGGGCGATGACGATGGCCCCGGTCAAGGTGGCGAGATCGATCATCGCCTTGGGCTTGAAGCGGTCCTGTGCGTACCACAGGGCGTCGGCGAGGACCAGACGGCCCTCGGCGTCGGTGTTGATGACCTCGATGGTCTGGCCGGAAAGGGAGGTGACGACGTCACCGGGGCGCTGCGCGGTGCCGGACGGCATGTTCTCGACCAGTCCGACCACGCCAACCGCGTTGACCCGCGCCTTGCGCGCCGCCAGCGCCCGCAACAGTCCGGTGACGACGGCGGCGCCGCCCATGTCCCACTTCATGTCCTCCATGTTGGCGCCCGGCTTGAGGCTGATCCCCCCGCTGTCGAAGGTCACCCCCTTGCCGACGAAAACGATGGGGGGGCTTTTCTTGTCGGAAGCCCCGTTCCAGCGCATCACCACCAGTTGCGATTCCCGCTCCGACCCCTGGCCGACGCCGAGCAGGGCGCCCATGCCAAGCTTCCTCATCTGCTTTTCGCCCAGGACCTCGACCGCAACCCCCTGTTCGCTCAGGGTCATGGCCGCCTCGGCGAAGGATTCCGGGTGGATGACGTTGGCCGGCTCGCTGACGAGATCACGGGTGAAGGCGACGGCGGCGGCCACCGGTTCCAGGAGCGCGAAGGCGTCCTGGGCGGCCTCGGGATCGGCGGTGAGAAAACGCAGTTTCCGCAGGGAGGGCTTGTCCTCCGGCTTCTCCTTGGTCCGGTATTTGTCGAACCGGTAGGACCGCAAGGTGGCCCCGAGGGCCGCGTGGGCGGCCATTTCGGTCCGGTCCACGGGGCCGTCCGTGATGTCGTCGATCATCACCGCCGCTTCCTGCTCGCCCGATCCGGCCAACAGAGCCACGACGGAACCGCCGAGGGCCTGCGCCGCCGACATGTCCAGGTCCGAGGCCTTGCCGAGTCCGACGGCCACCAGCCGCGAAGCCGAAATTCCCACGGGCACCATCACCGTCAGGGACTGTTCCTTCTTGCCCTCGAACCGGCTGGAAGCCATGGCCCGGGTCAGGGCGCCGCCGGTCCTGGCGTCGAGATCGGCGGCGGAGGGGGTGAGTTCCCGGCCTTCCAGAACACCGACGACGATGGCTCCCTCGCTGGGAAGAGCCGGCTTGGCGAACGATATCTTCATGGGATGTATCCTCATCGTGGGGGGCGGCAACGCCCGCAATATAACGATCCGCCCCTTTATGCAATGCCGTGATTCTGGCATATCCCCTCCGGCGCAAGTATCATGGGCGGGTGTTTGCCGCGAGGGGGGACGCCGTGTCGATCGAAGCCTGGAATTTCCGTTCCTGCAACTGCATCGCGGTGGGCCAGAAGCCGAACATGCGCCATCTGGTCCGGGAAATGCTCCACGGGGTGAACCTCGCGAGCCTGGAGTTCGTCACCGCGATCCCCGACGCCCTGCCCGCCCTCAGCGCCATGCCCTGCGACCTTATCCTGCTTGAGGTGATCGAGCCGGTTTCCGCCGCGGTCAGCTTCGTCGAACTGGTGCGCAAGGCGAAAAAGCCCATCAACGGGACGATGCCGATCATCGTCAGCCACGGTCAGTTGGAGGAAGGCTCCGCCGAACTGCTCAGGGATGCGGGCGTCACGGAACTCCTGCCCATGCCCGTGTCGCGGAAAACCCTTCTCGAAGCGATGACGACGTCGCTGAAAAACCCCCGCCAGTTCATCGCCGTTCCCACCTATCGCGGGCCGGACCGCCGCAGGGGACAGTCGAGCGATTACAAGGGCCCCAAGCGGCGGGAGGTGGACGCCCTCGCGGAGCAGTTGGCCGAAAGGCGGGCCCTGGCCGAACAGCACGCCAAGGCATCCCGGAGCGCCGACGTCGAGTTGATCGCCTTCCTCTGCGACACCACCGTCGCCGAGGCCGAAGAACGGATGACCAAGGACAAGGGATTCTCCTCCTTCCTGTGCGAGGGCAGCCAGGAGGAAGCGCACTTCACCGAGGTGGTCGACCTCTCCAGCATCGACCCGGAAGAGGAAACCGGGGAAGAGGAAACGCCCCCGGAGGAATTGCCGGAGGAGGTCATGGAAGAGGAGGAAAAGGCGATGAGCCAAGCGGAACTGGTCGCCCGGCTCAACAAAACCCCGCACGGAAAGCCATAACCCTACGACAGAGAGGACTTCTTCATCAGCACGGTCTTCATCGTGTCTCCGTGCTGTTCGAACAGCAGGTCGTTCATGAGAAGCTGGTTCACCACCCGCTCCAGGGCCTGCTTGGTGAAGGGCGCCAGCAGGATGCCGTGAAAGCCTCCGCTGATGATTTTTTGCACCTCGGCCGCGTCGGCGAACGCGGTCACGGCGATGCCGACGGCGAGGTGCGACGGGCAATCCATCCGCCGGATCCGCATCAGAAGGTCCTCTTTCTGGATGTTTTCCAGCCCCCCGATGATGACGACGTCGAACGCCTTCGACCCCTCGCGCCCATAAAGGTCGGTGAAGTCCTTCTCGGTGATGCAGACGTCGATGTTGACGGCGCCGCTGCCGACGAGGGCGGCGCGCAAGGCCCGGCGGGTCATGGTGTGGGCGTCCACGATGCAGAAGGACGAGCGTTTCCAGACCTTCCGGACCAATTCCTTCTTGCTGGTCCGCGGGGGCACGTCCTTGAGAAGTTTCCGGACCAGGTTGACCACCTTGATCGGGAACTGGCCCGACGCCTGCGTCCCCCCGAGCGCCGTGCCCTCGTGCCCCAGGTAGATCATCATGGCGGCCCGCCCGTTGATTTCATCGAGCCGCTTGATGCCTTCCTGGGGAATCGGCACGTCGTGACGCTTGCAGTAGAGCAGCAGCGACTGGAACACCTCGTCGCGGCTGAAACGGAAATCCCTCGGCTTTCCCTGGCCGTCCCCGCCGGGGGGGAATCGGATCGCCATCGCGACAGTCTTCGTGGGATCGAAAACGACCTTGTCCGGAGCCTCGTGGGGCAGCGGCTTGTTGACCAGGGCCGCGCGCAAACGCATGGCGGTCAGCAGAATGACCGGCGGAAACATGATGACGCGCTGATCGAGTGCCATCCGGAAGAAACCTCGGAATCCGCCCTATGCCATCGGCAAAACCACATCGCGGCCGGTGGCCGCAACCCAATGATTCGTACAACGGACTTGTTACCATCCTCCGCCGCCCCCGTCCACAAGATGAACGGGGCGAGGCACGGCACGGAATCCACTTCCC
>JADGDA010000133.1 GCA_015228695.1 Alphaproteobacteria bacterium | reverse complement strand
TCATCAAATCCACTTGAAACGTCGAGGAGCCCCTCAGCAGCCCCAGGGGCGCGGTGATCGCACCGTTTCGAGAATGGGGTTGAGTGGGCTTCCGTGAACCGGCATGGTGTCCCCCGCCTTCGGGAGGAGTTTCCGATCATGAAGTGGATTACCCGCGAACGCCCCAAGATCGACCGTATCGCCTGTCCTTGGCTGGTGGCGCGGTTCATCGACGGGAATCCGGAGTTTCTCTATGTTCCGGGCGGCGACGTCATGCGGATTTCCGGGGAGACCGGCGCGATCCCCTATGACGTTCCCGGCGTCGAACTCGGTCACCACGGCGACAGATGCAGTTTCGACGCTTTTGTTGTGCGTTACGGGCTCGACGATCCGGCGCTGGACAGGTTGGCCCGGATCGTCCGCGCGGCGGACTGCGACGCGCCCCGGTTGGCGGAGGAGGCGGCCGGGCTGCTCGCCATTTCGAAGGGTCTTTCCCTCAACTTCGACGACGACCATGAAATGCTGAGGCATGGCATGGTGATGTATGATGCCCTGTACGCTTGGTGCGCCGGGACCCCGATGAAGAAAACAACGCGCTTTCCGAGATCGGAATGATGCTTTTGCCCGCCGGAGTCGCGGTCGAGTCGCGGCTGCTGCTGGCCGGTCGTGCCCTGCGTGCTTTCTGCGACGGCTTCGTCGCCATTCTGCTCCCCGCCTACCTGCTCGGACTCGGGCTGGGGAAATGGGACGTCGGGTTGATCAGCACCGCCACCCTGTTCGGCTCGGCGTTGATGACCCTGGCGGTGGGCCAGTGGGGGCACCGTTATCCCCAGCGCCGTCTGTTGCTCGCGGCGGCTTGGCTGATGGCGGCCACGGGCCTGTTCCTGGCGGGTGTCTCCAGCTTCTGGCCTCTGCTTCTCGTCGCCTTCGTCGGCACCGTGAATCCCAGTTCCGGAGACGTCAGCGTGTTCCTCCCCCTCGAACACGCGCGCTTGGCCGAAGCGGCCCAGGGCGACGCCCGCACAGCGCTTTTCGCCCGCTACTCGTTCACCGGAACCCTGTGCGCGGCGGTCGGCGCGCTGGCCGCTGCCTTTCCCGACGCGCTCATGCGGCTGGGATGGGGGCAACTCGATGCGTTGCGGCTGATGTTCGGTCTCTACGGAGTTGTGGGGGTGGCGATTTTCCTCCTCTACCGCCGCCTGCCGGTCCGGAGGGAGCACGAACAGGCGACGGCTCCGGCCCCGCTGGGCCCCTCGCGCGGGATCGTCGTCCGGCTGGCGGCCCTTTTCTCGCTCGACGCCTTCGCCGGAGGATTGGTGGTCAACACCCTGCTGGCGCTGTGGCTGTTCGAGCGTTTCGGATTTTCCCTTGCCGCCGCCGGAAGCTTCTTCTTCTGGGCCGGACTGCTGACCGCCGCCTCGCAACTGGCCGCGCCGCTGGTCGCGAAGCGCATCGGCCTGCTCAACACGATGGTGTTCACGCACATTCCCGCCAACCTCTGTCTGATCGGCGCGGCGCTGGTTCCGGGCATCGAGTGGGCGCTGGGATTGCTGCTGCTGCGGAGTCTGTTGTCGCAAATGGACGTCCCGACCCGCTCGGCCTTCGTCATGGCGGTCGTAACCCCGGCGGAGCGCGCCGCCGCCGCCAGCTTCACCGCCGTGCCCCGCAGCCTCGCCGCCGCTGCGAGCCCCGCCATCGGCGGAGCGTTGTTCGCCACCGGATGGTTGGCCGCTCCCCTGGTGGCGTGCGGCACGATGAAGATCGCCTATGACCTGGCGATCTGGCGGGCATTCCGCAAGATCGAGCCCGCCGCGGCCCCTTCCGCCGGGCACGGTCCCGTGCGATAAGGGACCATGTCCGATGTCATGACCATCTTCGACCGCGACTTGGTCAGGCGCCGCCGCGAGCGCGCCGCCACCCGTTTTCACGAGTACGACTTCCTGTTCCGCGAGGTCGGCGAGCGCCTTGCCGATCGGCTGGACGACGTCACGCGGACCTTTCCCCGCGCCCTGGACCTGGGATGCCATACCGGCGTTCTGGCCGAGGCCCTGGCGGGGCGGGGCGGGATTCGGGAACTGGTGCAGTGCGATCTTTCCCTTGCCATGACCCGGCGGGCCGTTGCCATGACCCAGCGGGCCGAGGGGGAGCGTCCTCCCGGCTTGGCGTCCGTGGCCGTGGTCGCCGACGAGGAGTGGCTGCCCTTCGCGCCGGGAAGTTTCGACCTCATCGTGAGCAACCTCAGCCTGCATTGGGTCAATGATCTGCCGGGCGCCCTGGTGCAGGCGCGGAACGCCTTGAAACCGGATGGCCTTTTCATCGCCACCCTGTTCGGCGGCGGCACCTTGTCCGAACTGCGCACGGCCCTCATGGACGCCGAGGATGCCGAGGAGGGCGGATGGAGTCCCCGGGTGTCGCCTTTTCCCGTGACCGGCGACCTGGGCCACCTGTTGCAGAGGGCCGGTTTCGCGTTGCCGGTGGTGGACGCGGACCGGATCACCGTCAGCTATCCCGACACGATCCGGCTGATGACCGACCTGCGCGGCATGGGGGAAACCAACGCGGTCCTGGAACGGCGCAGGGTCCCGACCCGGCGCGCCACCCTGGCCGCCGCCGCCGCCCGGTACGCCGAACGGTTCGCCGGAACCGACGGGCGCCTGCCCGCCACCTTCGAGATCCTGACCTTGACCGCCTGGTCCCCCCACGAGTCCCAACCCAAGCCCGCCAAGCCGGGAAGCGCCGGCATGAGTCTCGCCGAGGCCCTGTCGTCCCAGGGATGTCCGTGATGCGCTTTCCCACTCCCCTGATCCGGGGGACCCTGGAACGCCGGTACAAGCGGTTTCTTGCCGACGTGAGCGTGGACGAAGGGACGGTGGTCGCCCATTGCGCCAACTCCGGCTCGATGCTGGGGGTCAAGGAGCCCGGCTCCGAGGTCTGGCTGTCGCGCTCCGCCAATCCCGGCCGCAAGCTCGCCTTCACCTGGGAACTGATCCGGGTGGGCGAAACCCTGGTCGGGATCAACACGGCCCATCCCAATGCCTTGGTCGCCGAAGCCGTCGCCGGGGGACGGATTCCCGAACTCGCGGGCTATGACGAAATCCGCCGCGAGGTGGCCTACGGCGTCAACTCGCGCATCGACCTGCTGCTGAAGGGAGCGGGACGCCCCGATTGCTACGTCGAGGTCAAGAACGTCACCCTGAAGCGGGGGACGGGACTCGACCGGACGGCCGAATTCCCCGACGCGGTGACCACCCGCGGCGCCAAGCACTTGGAGGAATTGACGTCCATGGTCTCGCAGGGGCGCCGCGCCGTGATGGTCTACCTCGTGCAGCGGATGGACTGCGAGCGGGTGAGCATCGCCGCCGATATCGATCCCGCCTACGACTCCGCTTTGCGCAAGGCGATTGCAAAGGGGGTTGAGGCAATCTGTTATTCATGCACACTGGACACACTGGGGATTGCCGTGGACGGACCGTTGCCCCTCGTCCTCCGGGCCCGCGCCCCGTAAAACAACCGGAACGGCCACGATGAACACCCTGACGAAAAGAGAGCCCCTACCCCGCGTCGCCCTCCATGGACTGGAAGACTTCGTGGGAATGCGCAAGGCGGGGCGTCTGGCCGCCGAGACCCTCGACTTCATCACTCCGCACGTGGTTCCCGGCGTCTCCACCGCGACCCTCGACAAGCTGTGCCACGATTTCGTGGCCGAGCGGGGGGCGACGTCGGCTCCCCTCGGCTACCGGGGCTATCCGAAGTCCATCTGTACCTCGATCAACCGGGTGGTCTGCCACGGCATTCCCAACGACAAGGCCCTGGAGGAGGGCGACATCCTCAACATCGACGTGACCCCCATCCTGGACGGCTGGTACGGCGACACGAGCCGCATGTACGGCGTGGGCAAGATCGGGGTTAAGGCCCAGCGACTGATCGACGTCACCTATGACGCCATGATGCGCGCCATCGAGATCGTGAAGCCGGGGGTGAGGTTGGGCGACATCGGCCACGTCATCCAGAGCCATGCCGAAAGCCACCGCTTTTCGGTGGTGCGGGACTTCTGCGGCCACGGCGTCGGCCGCGTGTTCCACGAACCGCCCAACGTCATGCATTTCGGTACTCCGGGCGAAGGGATGATCCTGGAGGAGGGCATGTTCTTCACCATCGAGCCGATGATCAACGCCGGGCGCTTCGAGACCAAGATTCTCAGCGACGGGTGGACGGCGGTCACCCGCGACCGCTCCCTTTCGGCGCAGTTCGAGCACACCATCGGCGTCACCGCCGGCGGCTGCGAGATTTTCACCCTCTCGCCGAGGGGCTGGCACCGCCCCCCCTACGTCTGATGCGGGTTCCCATGCCGGAAGAAAATCAGGAGGTGGTTTCCCCGTCGGCCTCGGATCACTCCGGGCACCGGGCGCGGCTGCGGGAGCGCTTCCTGAAGGGGGGAGGCGAGTCCATGCCCGACTACGAGTTGCTGGAACTCCTGCTCACCCTCGGAATTCCCCGGCGCGACACCAAGGGGATGGCCAAGTCCCTGCTCAAGCGGTTCGGAAGTTTCGCTCAGGTGATTTCCGCCGATCCCGCCTCCTTAAAAAAGGACGAGAAGTACATGACCGACACGGCGGTCGCCGCCGTCAAGGTCGTGCAGGCGGCGGCCTCGCGCCTGCTGCGCGGCAAGATCGGAAAGGGGTCCGTCCTTGGTTCCTGGGAACAGGTGCTCGATTACTGCACCGCCAGCATGGCCCATGAAAAGAACGAACAGTTCCGCATCCTGTTCCTGGATTCACGCCACAGGCTCATGGTCGACGAGGTCCAGCAGCGCGGAACCATCGACCACACCCCGGCCTACCCCCGCGAGGTCGCGCGCCGGGCCCTGGAACTGGGGGCCGCCTCGGTCATCATCGTCCACAACCACCCATCGGGAGACCCCACCCCCTCCGCGGCGGACAAGGAAATGACCCTGAAGGTGCGCGACGCCGCCAAGGCGGTCGGCGTCACCCTCCACGACCACATCATCGTCGGACGGGAAACCTACGTCTCGTTCAAGACGAAGGGGCTGCTATGAGGCGGGGAGAGATTGATGTGGGGGGCGGTAGAAGACGATTCTCTGGCCTCCTTCCCGTTTTCCCTCGAACATGGCGCTGTCGGCGCCCTTGACGATCGCGTCGACGCCGTCGCAGCAGTGGGGATAGACGGCGACGCCGATGCTCGCTCCGGTCAGGATGGTTCCCTCGGGGAACTCGACCGGGATTGTGAGCGCCGAGCGGATTCGTTCGGCCAGGATGGTGAGCCCGCCCAGGTCGTCCGGGTCCGGCACGCGGGCGATGACGGCGAATTCGTCCCCTCCCAGCCGGGCGGCCGTGTCCGTCTCGCGGATGAGGTGCAGAAGTTTCGCAGCCACTTCCTTGAGCAGGGCGTCGCCCCGGTCGTGGCCCAGGGTGTCGTTCACGTCCTTGAACTTGTTCAAATCGAGATATAGCACCGCGACGCCCGTATGCTCCCGCTTGGCCTGGAAGAAGGCCTGCTCCAGCCGGTCCCAGAACAGGACCCGGTTGGGGAGCCCGGTCAGGGCGTCGTGGTTGGACAGATATTCGGCCCGCCGTCTTTCGTCGTCGATCTGCTCGGCGATCTTGGCCATGTGCTCCGCCTGACGCTCGAACGCCTGAAAGGCGAACTCGAGTCCCTCCACATGGCGGGTCATTTCCTCCTCGCGCCGGGTCTTTTCGGTGACGTCGCGGATGATCCCGGCGAACACCCGCCTGTCCCCGCACACGACATCGGTGACGGTGAGTTCGACCGGAAAAATCTCGCCGTCCTTGCGCTGGGCGAAAAGCCGGGTGCAGTTGCCGATGACGTTTCCCTCGCCGGTTTCGAGGTAGCGGGCGAGGTAGCCGTCGTGCTCGGACCGGTGGGGTTCCGGCATCAGGACCGACACGTTCCCGCCGACGATCTCGTCCGGTTCATAACCGAACATCCGCGCCGCGGCGGGATTGACACTGGCGATCAGACCGTGCTCGTCGATGACGACGACGCCGTCGGATGTCGCCCGGATGATCGCCTCCCAGACGACCACCGCGCCGATGCATGGCGCTTCCGACATTGCCTGCGGTACCCCGCTGCTCAAGGGACCAGCCCTGAACGCATTCTAACCGAAAACACGTTTGAAAATAGTATCCACATGGCGGGTGTGGCGGGAGATGTCGAACAGGGCCTCCAACTCTCCGGAATTGAGGAATGTTCCCACTTCCGCATCGGCCTTCAGCAGGTCCAGGAAGCCGGCGCCGCGGTTCCAGACCTCCATGGCGTTGCGCTGCACGGCCAGATAGGCCCCCTCGCGGCTCATGCCGGCCTGGGTCAACGCCAGCAGGACCTGCTGGGAGAAGATGAGGCCCCCGAGCTGGTTCAGGTTGCGGGCGATGGCGTCGGGGTAGATCACCAGCTTGTCGATCACTCCGGCAAGGCGCGCCAGGGCGAAATCCAGGGTCACCGTGGCGTCGGGGCCGATCATCCGCTCCACCGACGAGTGGGAGATGTCGCGCTCGTGCCAGAGCACGACGTTTTCCATGGCCGGCGTCACCATCCCCCGGACCACCCGGGCAAGCCCGGTCAGGTTTTCGGTCAGGATCGGGTTGCGCTTGTGGGGCATTGCCGACGATCCCTTCTGGCCCGGAGAGAAATACTCCTCGGCCTCGCGCACTTCCGTGCGCTGAAGATGGCGGATCTCGGTCGCCACCCGCTCCAGCGAACTGGCGGCAACCCCGAGAACGGCGAAGAACATGGCGTGGCGGTCGCGGGGAATCACCTGGGTCGACAGGGGTTCCGGCCGAAGCCCCAATTTCTCGGCCACGTATTCCTCGACGAAAGGGTCGATGTGGGCAAAGGTGCCGACCGCGCCCGAGATGGCGCAGGTGGCGATTTCCCCGCGGGCAGCGAGAAGGCGGTCGCGGTTCCGGGCGAACTCGGCGTAAAAGCCCGCGAATTTCAGGCCCATGGTGGTCGGCTCGGCATGGATGGCATGGC
>JADGDA010000132.1 GCA_015228695.1 Alphaproteobacteria bacterium | reverse complement strand
CCGTCGCGGGCGTCCTGGCCAAGGGGGACGTCCCCAAGCAGCCGATCCTGCGGTTCGACGCGGGCTCCCACACCGCCGTGGTCTCGCGCCTGTCCGCCGACGGGCAGGGCCGTGTGCTCGCCACGGCGTCGGACGACAAGACCGTGCGCCTGTGGTCGGTTCCCGACGGCCGCAAGATCAAGGTCCTGCGTCCGCCCATCGGCCCCAACGAGGAAGGGCAGATCTACGCCGTGGCGGTTTCGCCCGACGGGTCGCTGGTGGCCGCCGGCGGGGTGACCGGGGTCTTCTGGGACGGCCGGGTTTCGGTTTACGTGTTCGACGCCCAGACCGGCGACATCGTTCAACGGCTGACCGGGTTGGGTGGGCAGGTGCAGCATCTGGCCTTTTCCCCCGACGGGAAGCGGTTGGCGGCGGCGCTGGGTCTCCGGGCGGGGATCAAGGTGTGGAACGTGGCCGGGTGGAACGTGGCCGCCGAGGACGCGGACTATGGCGGCCCCAGTTATTCCCTGGCCTTCGACCGGGAGGGACGCCTCGCCACCACCAGCGACGACGGACATGTCCGCCTCTATGACGCGGCCGGGAAGCAGACGGCCCGGGTCCGCGCCTCGGGGCAGCCCGACGGTGTCGCCTTTTCCCCCGACGGGACCCTGCTCGCCGTCGGTTACGCCGACGCGCCCAAGGTGGAGGTGCTCTCCGCGACGGATCTCTCGCCCCGCTTCTCGCCGGACGTCCGCTCGCTGCGCGCGGGCAACCTGGGCCGGGTCGCCTGGTCCACCGACGGGCGTTCCCTGTTTGCCGCCGGCCGCGTCACCGACGCCAAGGGCCGCAACACCATCCGGCGCTGGTCCGACGCCGGCAAGGGCGCGCCCGTGGACATGGACGCGGCGCGCGACGCCATCACCGCGCTCCTTCCCGTTCCGGGCGGCGTCGCCTTCGCCGCCTCCGACGCCTCGTTCGGCACCCTGGGAGAGGCCGGGCGGCCGCTGTTGACCCGGAGCCCGGCACTCGCCGAGTTCCGCGACATGGGCGCGGCCTTCCGGGTGTCGAAGGACGGAGGCGTGGTCCGCTTCGGTCTGGAGAGTTTCGGCAAGCGCCCGATCACCTTCGACCTCGGCGCGCGCAAGCTGGTGTTTTCCGCCAAGGAGGGGCGCGCCCTGACCCCGCCGGAAACCGCGTCCCTCCCCGTTCTCGGGTGGAAGAACACGCCGGAGCCCAAGCTGTCCGGGCGGGCGTTGGGGCTTGACCCGGACGAAATCTCCCGCAGCTTGGCCATTGCTCCCGGAGCCGGCCGTTTCGTGCTGGGCACCGACTGGTATCTGCGCGCGATCGACTCCCGGGGCCAGCCCCTATGGAAGACGCCGGTTCCGGCCACGGCGTGGGCGGTCAACATCAGCGGCGACGGGGCCAAGGCGGTGGCGGCGCTGGGCGACGGTACCATCCGCTGGTACCGGATGAGCGACGGGTACCAGATTCTTTCCCTGTTCCCCATGGGCGACGGCGTGCGGTGGGTGGCGTGGACGCCCTCCGGCTATTACGACGCCGGGGCGGGCGGGGACACCTTGATCGGCTGGCACGTCAACAACGGCAAGGATGCGCCCGCCAGCTTCTTTCCTGTCTCCCACTTCAGCGAGGTTTTCTACCGCAAGGACGTCGTCGCCCAGGTCCTTGGGGTGCTCGACGAGCAGAAGACGCTCGAACAGGTCGGCGCCGTCGCCAGCCGGAACCTCGACCGGGCCTCGATGATCCAGGGACTGCCGCCGGAAGTCAAAATCCTGTCGCCCCGGAACGGGTCCCAGACATCCGTGCCGACGGTGGTTCTTTCCTACGCCGTGACCTCGAAAAGCCCGATCCGCGATCTCAGGGTGAGGATCGACGGGCGCGCGCCGGCGTCCGTGAAGGGGGACATCCCCACCGGCAAGACCGAGGCCAAGGGCAGTCTGGAGGTGGCCGTTCCGTCGCGTTCCGCTGAAATCGCCCTGATCGCGGTCGACCAGGACGGCAGGGAAAGCGAGCCCGAGGCGATCCAGATCCAATGGGCGGGCGCGGCCAAGGGAACGACCAAGCCCAACCTGTACGCCCTGGTCGTCGGGGTCAGCGACTACAAGAACCCGAACATGAACCTGGGGGCCGCCGCCAAGGACAGCAGGGACTTCGCCGCTCTCCTCAAAACCCAGGAAGGAAAGCTGTACAAGACCGTCGATATCAAGTTGCTGACCGACTCCGCAGTGACGCGCAAGTCCATCATCGACAGCTTCTATTGGATGGAGGAGTCGATGACCGGCGACGACGTGGGGGTCATTTTCTTCGCCGGGCATGGAACCACCGACGACACCCACCGCTATACCTTCGTCACTCCGGCGGTGCTGAGCGGAGCCGGCGGGGCCAACGATCTGAAACGCAACCTGCGCTCGGAGGGCCTGCGCTTCGGCGACGTGCTCGACGCCATCCGCGGGTTCAAGGGCAGCACCTATCTTTTCATCGACACCTGCCACTCGGGCGACGTGCTGGGGGCCGAGGCCGCCGACGTGAACAAGCTGGTCAACGACCTGAGCCGCAAGGGGATCGGCCTGACCGTGTTCGCCTCTTCCCAGGGCAATGAATCCTCCATCGAGGACGACAAACTGGGCAACGGCCTGTTCACCTGGGCGATCAAGGACGGCCTCAGCGCCGGCAAGGACAACGCCGACGCCGACCGTGACGGCCGGGTGAGCGTCGAGGAAATCGCGGGCTTCGTCACCACGCGGGTCCGTAAGCGGAGCATGGAAATGCTGAAAGGCGAGGAATCGGACCAGAAATCCCAAACCCCCGCCGTGATGCCCCTGCCCGAGACCATGACCCCCGAGCACCGGTCCCAACCCATGGCCATCGTCAAGGGGTAGAATGCCGTTCTGGCTCAACCGGCGGCGCGCCCCAGGCAGTACCGCAAACTCGGTTTAATGGAGGCGAGGCAATCATCGGCCTCCCCCCCCTGCATCACGGCATGCCGGTATCCAACGTAATAGAGTGACCAGATTCCAATACATCTTGCCTGAATATCGTCCATCCCTGCGTCCTGCATCCAGTTGACCACGGGTTGGGTGAGCTGAAAGACCTGCTCGATCACCCGTTCCTCGTAACTGGCCGACCACAGCCATCCGAATGCGGCCCCGACGGAACGGATCGGCAGGTATTGAATGTCCAGAACGTAAAGCTCGCGAAGGTACGAGCATGTGCGATCGAACACGGTTTCACCGCTTACGCGCGCGCAAAGTTCCGGCAACCGCTTGATTTGTTCCCGATTCAATTCAAGGATCAGTTCGGCCAAGATGTCCGCCTTGGATATGCCCAAACGGTAAATCTGAACCGGCTGCCGCCCGACCGCCCGGGCAATGTCGCGAATGCCCACGGCCTCGTAGCCCCTTTCCATAAAAAGCTTCCGGGCCGCGGTGAGAACCTGTCCTTTGAGTGATTTTTCCACCAAACCGGGAGTCATGTACGACCGTAACAGTACGTGGTGTTCGTGTGTTTTTGGCGGAAGAAATCAAATCTCCCGCAACACAGTATCTGCATAAGCCACGATGTAATTATAGCAGAACTCCGCATCTTCGCCAATGTCATAAAAACTCAACTTGCGTTGCCGCCAATGCGTGAAATCGGGGTCGTTTTTGTCTTGTGATAAGTCGCGTAACGCCATACCCCAATCGGCAAAGACACGTCGCTGCGCCGGTCCTTCGATCACAATTCGGATGTCTTGGTGGCGAGGGTCGGCCCTGATTTTGTCCATCAAAGAGAAAATCACGTCGCGCGGGCCTTCCAGCATTTGCATGAAACTGCCGTTTTTGTGGATGAGGCATCCCGAGAGGCCCACCATCGGGTTGAAAGACCGGGCCTGTTTCAGGAGAGCGTGGAGATCGTCCGTCGACATCAACTGCGTCGCCCGACTGACATATATGAGGAAATGAAGGGGGGACGCTATGCTGCCCGCATATTCCCGCGATTCGCGATCAACGGCCTGAACGAAGGCGATCTCTTCGAGTGGGCGATAGAAATGGTAGCCCTGAATAAAGTCGCACGCATAGGTGCAGAGTTCGCGATGCTGGGCTTCGTTCTCAACGCCTTCCGCCACCAGTTTCATTCGAAGAGCCCGGCCGAGGCTGATGACGGCGCGAATGATGGCGCGGGACTCTTCGCTCTTGCCGATGCCATCGACGAAGGCGCGGTCGATTTTCAGAACATTGACCGGAAGGCGGGACAGTTGAGCCAGAGACGAATATCCCGTGCCGAAATCATCGACGGCCACCCGCATGCCGAGGCCGGATAGGCTGCGTAAGACGCGAAGATTGGCTTCGACGTCGGCCATCAACGAGGTTTCCGTAATTTCCAGCAGCAGGCGCCGCGAATCCGCGCCGGTCTCGCCCAGAATGGCGGCGAAATCGTCGGCCAGCGTCTCCTCGCTCAATTGCCGTGCCGAAACATTCACGGAAACATATGGCGCATTCTCGCCCCAGCGATGGCGCCATTCGGCTTCGGCCCGACAGGCTTGGCGGAACACCCAGGCCCCTATGGGCACAATCGCTCCGGTCAGCTCGGCGACCGGAATGAAAACCGCAGGAGAAATCTCGCCCCCCGACGGATGCCAGCGCAGCAGCAGTTCCGCGCCGACGATGTGACCATTCTCGGCGGCGACGATGGGTTGGAACCGCACCGACAGTTCGTCACGTTCGATGGCCGTGCGCAGACCATTGGTGATGATCAGGCGTTGCCGTGCCTGCTCTTGCAGGCTCTCGGTAAAGAACTGCCAGCCGTCGCGCCCCTTTTCCTTCACCGAGTACATTGCCGTATCGGCATGGCGCAGCAGATCTTCGGCACTGTGCGTGCTGTCGCTCCCGATAGCGATGCCGATGCTGGCGGTTACGAACAGCGACCACTCATGGAAACTGACGGGCTGACGCAGGACATCGTTGATCCTCTCGGCCAATATCGAAATCGTTGTCGGCTGTTCGACCTGCTCGCATAGGATCACGAATTCGTCGCCGGAGAGGCGCGCAACGGTATCCCCTGGACGGACTTGGCCGATTAAGCGCGCGGCCACCGTCTGTAACAACGCATCGCCGGCTTCGTGGCCGTAGGTATCGTTGATCAGCTTGAAGCCGTCGAGATCCACAAACAACAGCGCGACGCTCAGGCCGCCGCGGCGGGATCGTTGCAAGGCGTTGTCGAGCCGTTCACGGATCAGGACGCGGTTGGGCAATCTGGTCAGCGGGTCGTGGGTGGCCTGCCACGTCAATTTTTCCTCGGCCTGCTTGCGTTCCGTTATGTCGCGCACGGTGACGACCAGCAGAAGATCGTCATCCTTGCGGAACTTGGCGATTGAAGCTTCCAGCGGGAAGAAACTGCCGTCCTTGCGATAGCCCATCAGTTCCCGGCGTGCGGACATCCGGCGCTCGGTCTCCTCTCCCTCGACGAAGCCGCGCAAGTGCGCAACATGCTGCTGTCGGAAATGCGGCGGGAGCAGAAGGTGAACCGACATCCCGGCCAATTCATCCTCGCCATAGCCAAACAACAGGTTGGCACTGTGGTTGGACTCGATGATGATGCCCTCGGCATTCGTGGCGAGAACCGCCATGTCGGCAACCGACAGAATATGCTGTGCGGTGCCGGTCCTGCTGCGGGCCACGCTGACTTCCGCCGCCAACCGTGCGGCGGCCGTTGGGGAGGTCGGCGATTCATGCAGATGTGTCGCCCGTGCCTGCTCGCGGTAACGCTCTGGAATCTCCGGCCGGGTGCAGCCAAAACGTTCGACAATATCGAAGGTGCCATCGGCGCGGCAGCGTGCCAGATAAGTGTTAACGCTGGCGTGATGGGTGTCGGCATCCATCACGACGCTGCCCTGCGGCCCATCGACCCGCACGGTCTCAAGCGCCTTGATCAGGGCTTCGGCCTCGATAACACCCGCCGCCCCGGCGGCATTGGCACCCGCCGCCTCGGCGGCATTGGCAAAGGCATGCACGCAGATGTAGGCGCCTTCGCCGAAATTTGTCAGCACGCCATTGCCCCGTGGCCAAATCCCCTCGATTCCAGGCTGGAGGAGAAGGCGTTGCAGGTAGCGCCGATTGGCGGGGGTCTCCAGCGACATGAAATAGGTATTGCTGGAGAAGAAACCCTCGCGCACCCACGGCGGCAGACGGCTGGCCATCATTTCGTCATAATGCCCCATCACCACGGACATGCGTTTCTTCAGGTCCCGTTCGGTGAAGCGGGTCAGCAGGGTGATCTGATCGTTGCCGGCGAAGTAGGGGACGAACACATCGGCTCCGGACTGGGCCACCTGTTCGAGCAGATGGTCGATCGCCGCCGTCTTGAGCCCGATCTCCAGATATTCCTCGCCGACGATATCGCCCTCAAGACGCAGCAAGGCGCGCTTCGCCGCGTCGATCGAGCCGCGCGGCCACTCGTAATTGTTGCCGGCGAAGAACATCTTGAGGCCATAGCGCCGGGCCATGTACGGGATCATCTGGTCGATCTGCTGGTTGGGCAGCGCCGCGAAGTGGAAGAAGTAACGCCCAGAAAGGCTGCCCTCGTAAAAGGAAAAGTTCAGCAGCGGAATCCGCCTCGGTTCCGCGACCTGGGTTGCCACCGCGATGCGCGAGTTGGAGAGAAGGTTGCCGATGATCGCGACGCAACCGTGATCGTCGACCAGCCGCTTGGCCGCCTGGACCGCCGTGATCGGCAAACTGCCGTCATCCTCGATGATCAGCTCCAGCGGCCGACCGAGCACGCCGCCGCGTTCGTTGATCTCATCGCAGGCAATGCGGGCGGCACAGACGATTTCCGGCCCGTAGATATCGACCAGACCGGTCAGAGGCGGCATCAGACCAAGGCGAATCGAAGCCATGCGTTTTCTCCATCACCAACCCTTATAGAGACCTGCGACCGGCCCATGGAGCGCCCGGCTCGGATAGCCCCTCCACCGTCAGGGTGACACCGTGCTCGCGTCTGTCAATAACGCTTCGCGCGGTGTCCCTTGGAGAAGCGGTCGGGACGGAAGGATGGTCACGGGGGGTCGAAC
>JADGDA010000131.1 GCA_015228695.1 Alphaproteobacteria bacterium | reverse complement strand
TCGAAGAAGACCGTCTGGGAGGAATGGAGAACGATGTTCATGCCCCGATCCCTCGCGATCGTGGCCGCGACTTCCAGCACCTTCTTTTCAAGCTTGTCCAGCCCCTCGCCGGCGGTCATGTCGATCCCCCGGCGGCGGACTTCGACGGACCTCTGGGCTTCGACGACGCGCGCCCCCAGGGCTTTCTGTTTTTCCGCAAACGCCTCGGCGGTGATGAGCGTCCGGCTCCGGCTGAGTTCCTGTTCCGAATCGCGGAGAGCCTTTTCCTCCTTGGCGACCGAGGCCTTGAGGGCGCTGCGGAGAGACTCCCGCTGCTTCATGACGGACGCCCCCGCCGAGGACTCCATGACGACGCCGCGCAGATCGATCACCCCGATGATCTGAGCGGGAGCGTCGGCAGCGGACGAAGGCGCCGCCCCGTAGGCCGGCAACGCAAGAAGAACAGCGATCACGCATCGCCGCCCCAGCCTCCTCCAATCCGTCATCTCAGAACCTCGTCCCGAAGTTAAAGCGGAAAAGCTCCTTCTCGTCGAAGCTTTCTTTCATGATCGGCAGGCCCAGGTCAATGCTGATCGGCCCCATCGGCGACTTCCAGGTCAGCCCCGTCCCGATGGAAGCGCGGAGTTTATGGGAGATGTCCATCAGACTCGCATCCACCTTGTCGGGAGAACCGATGCTGCCAGCATCGGCGAAGACTTTTCCGGTCAGCCCGAGTTCCGCCGGCAGCCCAAGGGGGAAATCCAATTGGGTCGTGCCGCTGGCGATCCAGTTGCCGCCCAGGGCGTCCTTGGTCACCTTGTCGCGCGGAGCGACGCCGGCGGACGCGAAGCCGCGCAGGCTGTCGCCGCCGAGGAAGTAACGGTTGTTGATCCGCACGTCCCGGCCGACTCCGAACACGTACCCGAAATCGCCGCTGACCTTGAGAATCCATTGCTCGCCCAGAGGAATGTACTGGGCCGCGCCCAACCCGGTCCTGAAGAAGCGTTCCGATCCCCCCAACCCGGCAAAATCGTTGCTCAGACGGACGACATAGCCCTCGGTCGGCTCAAGCCGGCTGTCGCGCTTGTCGTAGGTCAGGGTCTGCCCAAGAGCCGAGGTCGTGGTGGTCCCCGCCTGCTCTTTGACGAAGGTCGAAGCCGTCGCCTGGACATTCTCGATCTTGTCGCGTTTCAGGGTGTAGCTGACCGCCTGACGCCAATCCTCGTTGTAGTCGAATCCGAAACGGGTGTCGCCGCCGATGGTGCTGGAATCGTAGGAACTTTCCTTTTGCAGATTCTTCTGGATGGCAAAGAAATCCACCCCCGCCGACAAGGCGCGGCCGAGGAAATAGGGCTCGGTGAAGCTGAGTTCCGCCTGGCTGCGGCGCTGACCGACGGTTCCGGAAATCTTGAGGTCCTGACCTCGGCCGAGAAGGTTGCGTTCGCGGACGCCGACCTCGAACATGGCCCCGCTCGTCGTGGACCAACCGACGCCGAACGAAAGCTCACCCGTGGATTTTTCCTCGACGTTGACCTTGATCACGGTGCGGTCCGGGGCGGTCTCGGAGGGAACATTGTTGACCTCGACCTTCCCGAAGAAGTTCAGGTCCTCGATGTTCTTGCGGGAAAGGCGGAGCTTCGCCGTGTTGAAGGCGTCGCCCTCCACCAGACTGATTTCCCTGCGGATGACCTTGTCCAGCGTCCGGACGTTTCCGGTGATCTCGACCCGTTCGACGTAGACCCGGGGGCCTTCCTGAATGTCGAACCCAAGGTCGATGATCCGCTTTTCCCGGTTCCGGTTGACCCGGGGGCGCACATCGACGAACGCATACCCCCTCCGTCCGGCGGCGTCGGTCAGGTTCTGAATGGTCTTCTCGACCTCGTCGGCGTTGTACCAACGGCCCTTTTCCGTCACCACCTCGCCGCCCAGGTCCTTGGGATTGAGTTCCGGGAGATGGGCCTCCACCGTGATGTCCCCATAGCGGTAGCGCTGCCCCTCGTCGATCGTGAAGGTGACGAAGAAAGCCTCCCGATCCGCGCTGAGTTCCGCCACCGCCGAAACCACGCGGAAATCCGCGTAACCGTGCTTCAGGTAGTAGCGGCGCAGCAACTCACGGTCGAAGGTCAGCCGGTCCGGGTCATAGGTGTCGTTGGGGGACAGGAACCGGTACCAACGCTCCTCCTTCGTCGCGATGACCTCGCGCAGCGAGGAATCGTCGTACTGTTTGTTGCCGACGAAATTGATCCTGCGGACGTAGGTCGGCGGTCCCTCGTTGATCTCGAAGACGAGATCAACACGGTTCTGCTCGCGCTGAATGATCTTGGGCTCGACCGTCACCGCGAACCGGCCCTGGCGCCGGTAAATCTCGATGATCCGGGAGACGTCGGTCTGCACCTTGGTCCGGGTGTAGACCACTCGCGGCCGGAGCTGAATCTCCGCGTTCAGGGCGTCGTCCTTGACCTGATGGTTTCCCTCGAAGGCGATGCGGTTGATGATGGGGTTTTCCACCACCTTGACCACCAGGGCGTCGCCCTCGCGGTTCAGGACCACGTCGGCGAACAGGCCCGTCGCGAACAGGCTTTTCAGGGAGCGGTCGACCCGGTCGGGATCGAACGAGTCCCCTTCCTGGATCGACATGTAGGAACGCACCGTCTCCGGCTCGATCCGCTTGTTGCCCTCGATGAGGATCCGCCCGATCGCCCCCCCGCCCGACTGCGCCCAGACGGGGAGCGGGCACAAGAGCACCGCGGCGGCAAGAGCGCCACCCGCCAGCGGACGGAAAAACCGAACCAACGCCCCCCCGAAACTCAAGGACAACTTCCAATCCATCCAGACCGCAGCAGAATCACGGGATGAGACTAATGAAAAAATCCCAGATTTTCAACTGAACCAAATCGTTCCATGTGGAAAATACCATCAGTCCCAGGACCAGAACGAGTCCGACCCGCAACCCGAATTCTTGCGCCCGTTCCGTCAGGGGCCGCCTCAGAACCGCCTCGATGGCATGAAACAGCAGGTGCCCGCCATCCAGAAGGGGGATCGGGAACAGGTTGATCAGTCCAAGGTTGATCGAGAGAAAAGCGGTGAACATCACCAGGCTTTCCCACCCCCCCTTGGCCGCCTGCCCCGAAACCTGGGCAATGCGCAGAGGCCCCCCCAGGTCCTCGGTGGAACGGGTGCCGGCGATCATCTGGCCCACGGTGACGAAGGTCCCGCTGACCACGTTGTAGGTCTGCCGGAACGCCTCCTCCACCGCGGACGAGGGACCGTGGCGCACCAGTTCCTCCTCCGCGCGGCTGACGCTGATGCCGAGCAGGGGAACCCGGCGGACGTTGCCGAAATTATCCGTCACCTCGGTGAACCGGGGCGTCACGGAAACCTCGACCTCGCGCCCCTGGCGGGAAAGGAGGACATGAAGGGGGGCGCCCGAGGAAAGCTGCACGAGTCGCTGGACATCGGAAAAACGGGGAGTCGCCGTCCCGTCGATCGAGAGAATCTTGTCCCCGGAGAGAACCCCGGCGCTCTCCGCCGCGCTTCCCGGCGTCACCTGTCCCACCACCGAGGGCGTGACCGGCTGACCCACGGTCATGAACATCAGCGCGAAGACCAGGATTCCGAACACGAAATTGGAAAGCGGCCCGGCGACGATGATGGCCGCGCGCTGACCAAGGCGCTTGTGGTGGTAGGAAACGGCCCTCTCCTCCTCCGTCATCGGAGGCGCGTCCTCGGAGGTGTCGGGTCTGGCGCTACTCGCGTCCGCGTCGCCGAACATCTTCACATAGCCGCCGAGGGGGATCAGGCTGAATTTCCACCGGGTTCCCCTGCGGTCGTTGAACCCGAACAACTCGTGGCCAAACCCGATAGAGAACACATCGACCCGCACCCCATTGAAGCGGGCGACCAGAAAATGTCCCATCTCGTGAACAAAGACGACGACCGAGAGGACGATCAGGAAGTAGAGAACGTAGTCCCGAAAATTGGCGAGATAATCCATTGACCACGTATTTCCTTAACCGTGAGGCCGATCATTTTCCGGGCCGTCTACCGGGCCGGGCGGTTCGCCGGTTTCTGACCAGCGGCCACGCGCCGGGCCATCGCATCCACGTCCAGAACATCCTCCAGGGTGTCGATCGTCCGGGCGGGCATGACGTCCAGCGTTCTCTCGACCACATCCGCGATTTCAAGGAAACCGATTTCGGACGACAGGAATCTCTGGACCGCGACCTCGTTGGCGGCATTGAGGATAGTAGGAGCCGCCCCCCCTCTTTGCAAGGCTTCCCGCGCGAGGCGCAGGGCGGGGAATCGCACCGGATCGGGCGCCTCGAAGGTCAGACTCCCGATCGCCGCCAGATCGAGCCGGGGCGCGGGCGCGGGCATCCGCGTCGGCCAGCCGAGGGCGAAGGCGATCGGGGTGCGCATGTCCGGCGATCCCAACTGGGCCAGCACCGACCCGTCCACATGGGCGACCATGCTATGGATCACCGATTGGGGATGCACGAGGATGTCGATGCGGTCCTCGGGGAGCCGGAACAGGTGGTGGGCCTCGATCAATTCCAGGCCCTTGTTCATCATGGTGGCCGAGTCCACGGAAATCTTGGCCCCCATGCTCCAGTTCGGATGGGCCACGGCCTCGGCCGGGGTGACGGACGCCATCGCGGCGCGGTCGCGGCCACGGAACGGTCCCCCGGAGGCCGTCAGGATGATCTTCTCGACCTTGTCGATCTGATCGAAGTCGAACACCTGGAAAATGGCGCTGTGCTCGGAATCGACCGGCAGAAGGGTGGTGCCGCACCGCGCCACCTCGCCCATGACCAGATCCCCGGCACAGACCAGGGTTTCCTTGTTGGCGAGCCCGACCACGCATCCCCGGCGGATTGCCGCCAGGGTCGGCTCCAGCCCCGCCGCCCCGACGATCGAGGCCATCACCCAGTCGGCCGGACGCTCCGCCGCCTCGACCAGGGCCGCCGCGCCGGAGGCCACCAGGATTCCGGTGCCGGCCATGGCTTCCACCAGGGGCTTGTGGCTCTTCTCGTCGGCCACCGCGACCATTTTGGGCCGCAGCAGGCGGGCCTGCTCGGCCAGCAGGGACACGTTGGCGTTGCCGGTCAGCGCCTCGACCCGGAACCGGTCCGGGTTGCGGAGCAGAAGGTCCACGGTGCTGCGGCCGATCGAACCCGTCGATCCCAATATCGTCACTGAGCGCACAATATCACCCCCACACCCCAATCTCCCCCTCATGGGCCATTGCCAGAAGGGCGATCAGGGGCGCTGTCGGCACCAAGCCGTCGACACGATCCAGAACGCCTCCGTGTCCGGGGATGACCTTTCCGGAGTCCTTCACTCCGAACCGCCGCTTCAGCGCCGACTCTCCGAGATCACCGACCTGCGACACCACCGAAGCAGCCGCGCTGAGGGCAATCAGCGGCATCCATTCCCCGAACCCGAGGGCCGCCGCCGCCGCTCCCACCGCCATGGCCGAAAGGAGTCCGCCGACCGCGCCCGACCAAGTCTTCTTCGGACTGATGCGCGGCGCCAGCAACGGACCGCCCAGGCCGCGCCCGACCAGATAGGCGCCAATGTCCGTCGCCCACACCACCCCGAACAGCCACAACACCGTCCCCAGCCCGGAGGAGGCCCGCAGCCACACCAAAGCCAGGGCCGGCGCCGCCGCATAGGGGGACCCGCAGGCCAGCCACAGGGCCGACCGCAGCCTCCCCATCCCCCGCTCTGGGGAAGGAGTCCACTGCGCCAGGGCCACGATGAACGCCCCTCCCCCTCCGGCGGCGGCGATCGCCAAGCCGACGAGAGGATGATGAGGGACCCACAGAACCGCCGCCGCTGCCGACAGGGCGAGAACCGCCCCCGCCGCGCTGAATCTCCCGGCGCAGATGGTCTCCCATTCCCAGGTCATGAGGACGACGAACACGGCGATCATGAGGTCGAACCAGGGGGAGCCGAAATACACGGCCGCCACCACCGGAGGCAGAAGGATCGAAGCGGAAATGAGCCGGGTCGCGAACACGCGGCGTCTCAGGAGGAAACCGCGCCGTAGCGCCGTTCGCGAAGGTGAAACTCCCCCAGGGCCGCTTCCAGATCGGTACGGTCGAAATCGGGCCACAGGGTCTCGGTAAACACCAATTCGGTATAGGCCGACTGCCAGAGCAGGAAGTTGCTGATCCGCTTCTCGCCGCTGGTACGGATCAAAAGATCGGGATCGGGCATGTCGGCGGTGAACAGGCGCTCCACCAGCGCCCGCTCGTCGATCTCCTCGGGGCGGAGGCGGCCGGCGGCGGCCTCCTCGGCGAGGAGACGGGCGGCGCGGACGAGTTCCTGCCTGCCGCCGTAGCTCAAAGCCACGGTCACCGTCAAGCCGACGTTGGAACCGGTCAGCCGCTCGGCCTCCTCCACCAGGGAGGCGATGTCCTGGGGAAGACGCTCGCGGTCGCCGATGATCCGCAGGCGCACCCCGTTCCGGTGCAACTCCCCGACCTCATTGCGCAGGTAAAGACGCAAGAGGCCCATGAGGTCGTTCACCTCGCCGGATGGACGGCGCCAGTTTTCCGAGGAAAAGCCGAACAGGGTAAGATAACGGACTCCCATGTCCGCGGCGGCGCGGATGACCACCCGCACGGACTCCGCGCCCCGCCGGTGCCCCGCTGCCCTGGGCAGGCCCCGCGCCTTCGCCCAGCGGCCGTTTCCATCCATGATGATCGCGACATGGACCGGGGGCGAGCGGGGATGCAGGGGTATCGGACGAAAATCCACCATCAGACCTGCATGATCTCCTTTTCCTTGGCCGCCAGGGCCTCGTCGATGCGCTTGGTGTGTTCGTCCGTGAGGGTTTGAATCTCGGCGGTGTACTGGCGGTGCTGATCCTGGTTGATCACGCCGTCCTTTTCCAGGCGTTTCAGCGTCTCCATGCCGTCGCGGCGCACGTTGCGCACCGATACCCGCGCCTGCTCGGAGTACTTGCTCGCGATCTTGGTCAGCTCGGTGCGGCGCTCCTCGCTGAGGGGGGGGATGGGAACCCGGATGTTCTGCCCGTCGGGAGAGGGATTGAGGCCGAGGCCG
>JADGDA010000130.1 GCA_015228695.1 Alphaproteobacteria bacterium | reverse complement strand
GCCCTCCACGTCCCAGGCCTTCGTAAACTCCTGACACTCTTCCGCCGAAAAGATAAACCCCCCGTCCTCGTAGGGGCCGCGCCCGCCGATGGCCAGGGGACCCCCGTGGGGGTTGAGGTCGTGCCGGGTGCCGATGCTCGCGCTCCAATACCGCGTCATTTCCGACGAAACCTCGGTCGCCAGTTCCTGGCGGTCCCCGTACTCCGACCCCTCGGTGTTCTTCTGCTTGACCATGATGTAACTCGTGGTCAGGCGCAGGGTTTTTGGTCCGACCTGCATGGCCACCTCGTTGCGGCGGGGGGAGAGGGTCCCCTTGTTCAGGCGGAAGCGGTAGAGAAGGGAGGTGTAGTCTCCGGCATGGATGTTGGTCCGCCCGACATAGTCGGAGAAATTGTCCTCAAGGCCCGATCCGCTGCCGAAGACGCTGTCCTTGTGCTGACGGTAGCTCTGTCCGAACATGACGTTGGTCTTCAGCGCATGAATGCCGTAGGTCGTCCAGTTCAACCCGTAGTTCACGCGCTGTCCGCTCTCGACCCGGTCCAGGCCGGTGAACCGGTTGCCGCTGAACAGGTTGGTGTCGTCGAACTCGAAATCGCGGCTGTCGGTGTTGGGGATTTTCGCCGGATTTCCGCCGTTGGGGCTCAGGATGACGGCGGCCACGGGTTCGAGCACGTCGCGGACCTTTTCCCCCTGGCGCACGAACGGATAACGCCACTCCAGGGCGACCTCGGGATGGACGCGGCCGGTGACGCCGCTATAGGTGGATACGCCGTCCTGGGGGACGTTGCCGGCATGGTAGCCGTCGCCGCGAAGCGAGGCGGTCAGCTTGTAAATGTCGCCCTCGGGGGCGGTATAGGGCAGGGTCCAGGCGGAACGGAGCGACAGGCGGCGGTTGTCCGAGCCGTGGTCCCGCTCGAACGCCATCGCGTTGGCGTCCAGGCTCAGATAGCCGCCCCTCTTGGTGGTGTCCCCGACATAGTTGTAATCCAGAAGGGGAAAGACGATGGGGGACGAGGACTTGTCCGTGGTGATGCGCTGTTCCTGGAAGGAGAAGGCCTGGGCCGAGGCGTAGCTGCGGCGGTGGAATCCCTCGATCGTCCCCCTCGTCGTCAGCCAGGGGTCATTGCCGAAGCGGTAACGGCGCATATAGGTATCGTCGCTGGCGCGCTCCACTTGGAGGTCGGTCCGCCAGACATCGGTCAGATCGGCCTTGACCCTTCCCAGGACGTGTCCCCGGAAGGTATCGGTGCTGTCCTGGGTCACGCTGCTTTTCAGGGTTGCCTCGCCCTCGCGGAACTTTTCCCGGTACTCGGCGGACAGCACCGCCCGTTCGTTGGAGGTGAGCATGGGGGTGACGGTCAGGTCCGCGCTGGGGCTGATGGCCCAGAAATAGGGTTGGGACACCGAGGGGCCGAGGGCCTTGCTGCTGCTCCAGGTCGGCGCCAGGAAACCTGAGCGGCGCTTCACGCTGGGGTCCGGGTGGGACAGATAGGGGGTGTAGAGAACCGGCACTCCCGACAGCTCCAGCCAAGCGTCCCGGTACTCGATTTCGTGCAGGGCTTCGTCGTGGATGACGCGCATGGCCTTGATCTGCCAGAGCGGAGCGGCCTCCGGGTCCGTTTCGCAGGGATGGCAGGGGGAATAGACCGCCTTTCTCAACTCGTGCCGCTGCCCCGCGATCCGGGTCGCCGAGGCGGCGGCCAGCCGGGAACGGTCCGCCAGCAACAGATAGACCTGCCGCGCGAACCCGCGCTTGAGATCGCCGGTGACCTCGAAATAATCGGCGAAGACGACGTTGCCGTCGGGCTCCACCAGATTGATGTTGCCCGAGGCGGTTACGGTGTCCTGCTTGGTGTTGTAGGAAACGGTGTCGGCCAGAAGGACGCGGTCGCCGTAGGCAACCTCCACGCGCCCCCGCGCCGTGACGATGCCAAGCTCGCGGTCGTGGGTCAATTCGTCCGCGTTGATGAGGACCGGCGTCTCGGTATTCGCCAGAACCTCTCCCTTCGGGGGTTGGGCGGCGGCGGCGGGAAACAGCGGCCAAACGGCCAGACCGACGGCGAGGAGCACGATGGCGAGGACCGGGAGCCGGCGGGACATGGCTAGCCCATCCTTTCGGTCAGGGCCGCCCATGGGGCGCGATCGAGCCAGCGGGGCTGACGCGCCAGCACATAGGCCGAAGCGGCGATCGGCGCCAGGGCGAGGACATAAAGCACCGGGAGGAAGGCGGGGTGACGGGTCGCGGCGTTGGCCCCGCCCAGGGACGCCGCCTCCAGCAGGATCATGATGCCGACCGCCACGACGACGCGGACGATCTGTCCCCGGCGGTTGAACGGCCCGGTGAGCAGGCTGGCGAGCGCCACCATGACGAAGGTGAGGTGGGTGAGCGGGTTGACGAGGCGCTGATGGGCCTCGACCCGGAAACGGTGAATGTCGATCTCGCGCAGTCCCTCCGCCTCCGTCGCGGTCAGAAGCTCGCCGATGCCGCGCTCCCGGGCGTCGCGGAACCGGTCTCCCTTGTCGCCGACGAGGCCGCCCAGTTCCACCGTGTAGCTGTCGAAGTAGAGCAGGGAGAGATTTCCCGCTCCGGCCCGCGCTTCCTGCCGGTTGCCGTTGACCAGAAAGACGCGGGGGCCTTTTTCCGCGAACACCAGGGCGCCGCGCTCGGCCATCATGGTCACGGCCCGTCCGGGGTCGCGGCTATCGTGGACCATCACCCCGAGCAATTCCCCCTCGGGAGTACGGGCGCGCACGTAGACGGTCAGGCCGGGGGCGACGTCGGTGAACGCCCCGTCCTGGAGCAGGACGGCCGAGACGTCGTTGCTGATGGTCCACTGCAACTCGCGGAACCGCTCCACGGACTTCGGTACGATGTAGAGGGTCAGCCCGTATCCGGCCGCGGTCAGAATCAGGGCCAGAATGACCGGAGCCCGGGCGAGTCCGAAATACCCCACGCCGGCGGCCTTGAGGACGACGGTCTCCCGGTCCGCGTTCAGCCGGTTGTAGGTGAACAGCACGACGGCGAACAGCGAGATCGGCACGATGATGACGAGGAAATTCGGCAGCAGCAGGATCGTCAGGTGGACGAACGTGCCGATGGACAGGCCCTTTTTGACGATCAGTTCGATGAACCGGAGCGATTGGCTGAGCCACAGCAGGCAAGCCAAGCCAAGGGTCACGAAAATCGTCCCCAGGGCCAACTGTCTGAAGATATAGCCTGTGATCCTCTGCATCGCGGGCGGAGTATAGCCGCGGCCTCCGGCCGGGGAGAATCAAAAACGACTGAAGGGCTTTCGCCGACGCGGGAATCGTGCGAAAAGCGGGAAAGCAACGATCATAAGGGGCTTTGGAATGGGAACCGTCGTTCGAACCGGCCTGACGTCGGCTTTCGTGGGTCTCTTGCTCCCGGTTTTTGTCGCCTCCTGCTCGCCGACGGGGTTTGCCGTGAACGTCGCGGGCGCCCTGACGGAGGATCGCGGCTTTGCCGACAAGGCCAAGGACGCCGAGATCGGGTTGTCCATCGTCGATGCCGTCTATGAGACCGACTCGGAGCTTTACAAGGCGGTCGGTGTCCAGGTCTGGGAAGGCCGGGTCCTTCTGAGCGGGGCCGTCGTCTCGGCGGAGAACAAGGATCGGGTCATCGCCTTCGCGAAGGGAATCCCCGGCGTGAAGATGGTGATCGACGAAATGCAGCTTGTTTCGAAGGACACCCTGGGCGAGTTTCTCGGCGATGCCCTCATCGAGGAACGGTTGAAGGCGCGCCTGTTGATGGCGGACGGGATTCCCTCCGCCAACTATTCCGTCCGCGTGGTCAAGGGGGTCGTCTATCTCCTGGGCGTTTCCCATTCCCAGGAGGAGCTTGACCGGGTCCTTCAGGAGGCGCGCACGATCGGCTCCGTCGACCGCGTCGTCAGCCACGTCCGGGTCCGGGCACCCGGTACCTGATCCGGGGCGGATTTCAGATGCAGTAGGTGGCGCGGACGGCGCGGACGGCGGGAAAGCGCAGCGTGGCCTCGGTCCCGATGCCGGGCTGGCTGTTGATTTCAAGCGTGCCGTCATGAAGCTCGATCAGGCTGTTGACCAGCGCCAGTCCGATCCCCGGCCCGCCGTAACGCCGGGTCATCACGCTGTCCAACTGCACGAACGGGGACAACGCCCTGGGGATGTCCTCGCTGCTCATGCCGATTCCCGTGTCGGTGACCGAAATGACGATTTCGTCCTTTTCATTCTCGTGGGCGGTGACCGAGATGGTTCCCCCCGCCGAGGTGAACTTCGTCGCGTTGGAAATCAGGTTGAGCAGCATCTGCTTCACCCGCAGCGCGTCGGCCCGGAGCCGGGGCAGGCCCGGCGCGACGTCGATGATGACGCGAAGTCCCGCCTCCTCGGCCCGGATTTTCAACATCCGCGTGCAGGCCGGAATGACCTCCATCAGGTCGATGTCCGTCTCGTCGAGAGCCAACTGTCCGCTTCCCATCTTGGAGATGTCCAGGATGTCGCTGATCAATTCCAGCAGGTGACGGCCGGCCTCGCCGATGTTGCGCGCGTCCTCCCGGTAACGCTCCGTGCCGATGGGACCGAAAATCTCGCTGGCGATGATGTCGGAAAAACCGATGATCGCGTTGAGGGGAGTCCGCAGTTCGTGGCTCATTCCGGCAAGAAAATCCGATTTCGCCCGGCTCGCCAGTTCGGCGGCATCCTTGGCGTGGAGGAGTTGCGTCTCGACCGAGCGTTGCTGTTCCAACTGTTCGCGGAAGGCCTCGCCGTAGGCCGTCAACATCCTCATGAGCGGCGGCGAGGCCAGTTTGATGGCCGATGACAGGCTGAAATCCGGCCGGCTTTTGGCCAGATCCAGAAGAATCTGATCGTGCAACTCGACGATTTCCTCAAGCGGGATTTCCCGCCGGAGAGCGGAACGGCCCAGATCGGCCGCCATCGACAGAAAACGCTCCTCCTGGTTCAGGACATAGCTGTGAACCAGATCGGCGTAATAGGCGCGAAGATAATGGTTTGATTTCATGCGCTTCAAGGCCCGGCCGCGCACCCCTTCCCCATGGGGGCGGCGAGTCCATTGTGGGGGTCACTTGCGGGTCAAGGTCAAGGGGAACCACCGCCGCCAATTAAATTTCTGTACAAACGCCGGGACGAAGGGGTAACCATGGGCGCACCATGGCGTATCACTTGCACCTTGTATCCGACTCGACGGGCGAAACGGCGAGCTGCGTCGCGCGCGCCTGCCTCGGCCAGTTCGCGGACGTCGAGGTCGTCGAGCATTTCTGGTGGCTGATCCGCGGCGAGCACCAACTGGAAGAGACCCTTGCCGGGATCGCCGCCCACCCCGGTCTCGTGTTCTACACCCTGCTGGACGAGTCCATGCGCTCCAGGGTCGAGGCGGCATGCAAGGACATCGGCGTCCCCTATGTGTCGATCCTGGACCCGATGCTGGCCGCGCTGGAACGGTTTCTCGGAGCCAAGAGCCTGCTGAAACCCGGCCGCCAGCATGCCTTGAACGCCGACTATTTCCGCCGCATGGACGCCATTCAGTTCACCCTGGCCCACGACGACGGGCAAATGGGGGAGGACGCCGGCAGTGCCGATATCGTTCTCGTCGGCGTGTCGCGGGCGTCGAAGACGTTGATTTCCATGTATCTCGCCAGCCACGGCTACAAGGTCGCGAACATCCCGTTCGTCCCGGAGATGGAGCTGCCGGAGTGCCTGCGGCCCGAAACCCCGCCCAGGGCCACCCGTCCCCTGATCGTCGGCCTGACCCGCGACCCTCACGCCCTGGTGGACATCCGCCATGCCCGGCTGGGGGAGCGCGACAACCTGACGTCCGCCTATGCCGACCTGTCCTCCGTGGTCGAGGAGGTCGCCATGGCCCGCCGGCTCTTCTCCCGCAATAGCTGGCCGGTGATCGACACCACCAGCCGTTCCATCGAGGAGGTGGCGTCCAGCGTCATCCAGCTCTTTTCCCGCCACAGGGACGCGCTGGCGCCCGGCGCTCAGTCGTAAAACGACGGGTCGTTGTAGGTCTTCGCATAGGCGGCGGTTTCCGAATATCCATCCTCGACGAGATCGCGGACGGCAAGGACGAGCGCCTGCCGGGTCCCCATGCTGTCGTCGAACAGGGGCGGCAACCCCATGGAAACGCTGACGATCTGATTCAGATTCTGCATGTTGATGTGCATGTCCGTTCTCTTTCCAGGTTGAGGTTGGAGACGACCCCCCCTATGCAGGCGTCGCGTCCGATTCATCCCGCAATGTATCCGCCCGTGGTTAACAAATAGTTTCTCGTTCATGCGAAATAATATTCACATCCATTTAAGCAAAGTGTTGATCTCGATAGAGGCTGTGACGCCTATACATTGTGTGTGCGCACCGGGAGCGGCCGCACATATTGAAAAAGGTGCCGCGTTCCCCCCCACCCCCCGGGGGGGGAGGGAGGACAACGGAAGGTTGAGGGGAAGGGGGATCAGTCCAGCCGGCCGAGGGCCTTGGCCAGGGTCAGATAGAGCTTGCCGACGTCCGAACTGGTGAAGGCGGCGGTCAGCACGTCGGGGCGGTCGCAGGTGCGGACCTGTCCCAGCAGGTTTTCGAATTCCGCAAGGTAACGGGACACGAACTCGCGGAATTCCGAGTCCTCCTCGAAGCGGTTTTTGATCACCTGCATGTCGGACTTGCTCAGGCCACGGAGGAGGTGGCGCAGGAAAACGGCCTGATCGCCCTTGTAGAACTTCTTCCACATTTCTTCGTCGACGTTGGTCTGGTAGACGCGGCTGACATCGACCGCCAGGGATTGCAGGCGTTCGACGATGAAGGCGGCGCTTTGCAGGAACCGCTCGACGCCGGCTTCGCTGCGGGCGCGTTCCAGGATGAGCACCTGCTGTTCGGCCGCCTTCGACGCCTTGACGATTTCGGTCACCTGCCGGTCGAAGACCTTGCCGTACTGGTCCGCCTGGGCGCCCAGCCGATCGCCGGTGACGGACAATTCGTCCGCTTTCTGCCGCAGGGCGTCGAACATGCCGCGCAGCCGTTCCTGGGTCTCCTCGCTGGTTTCGACCAGCTCGCGGGCGCGCTTGCCGAAAC